>NZ_WKCD01000052.1:0-26596 GCF_021606625.1 Pseudomonas sp. PA-4-8C | reverse complement strand
ACCTATAACGACGCAACCTATGGACAGGACACGCGTGGTTATAGCCTCATGAGTTACTGGAGCGAGAGCAACACCAACCAGAACTTCAGCAAAGGCGGCGTCGAAGCTTACGCTTCCGGCCCGCTGATCGACGACATTGCCGCGATCCAGAAGCTCTACGGTGCCAACCTCAGCACCCGCGCCACGGACACCACCTACGGGTTCAACTCCAACACCGGGCGTGATTTCCTCAGCGCCACGTCCAACGCCGACAAGCTGGTGTTCTCGGTATGGGACGGTGGCGGCAACGACACCCTGGACTTCTCCGGTTTCACCCAGAACCAGAAGATCAACCTCACGGCCACCTCGTTCTCTGATGTGGGCGGCCTGGTGGGCAACGTGTCCATCGCCAAGGGCGTCACCATCGAGAACGCGTTCGGCGGCGCGGGCAACGACCTGATTATTGGTAACCAAGTTGCCAACACCATCAAGGGCGGGGCCGGCAACGACCTCATCTACGGCGGCGGCGGTGCGGACCAACTGTGGGGCGGCGCGGGCAGCGATACATTCGTGTACGGTGCCAGTTCCGACTCCAAGCCAGGGGCTGCGGATAAGATCTTCGACTTCACGTCCGGTTCGGACAAGATCGACCTGTCTGGTATCACCAAGGGTGCGGGCGTGACCTTCGTCAACGCCTTTACCGGGCATGCCGGCGATGCTGTACTGAGCTATGCCTCGGGTACCAACCTGGGCACCTTGGCCGTGGACTTTTCCGGGCACGGCGTGGCGGATTTCCTCGTCACCACCGTTGGCCAGGCGGCTGCCAGTGACATCGTAGCCTGATGTAAAGCGCGCGGCGCTTCGGCGCCGCGCTCCTGGCTGGAGTTGGATATGCCACGTTTTTCCCCTTTGATCGCCTGTGTTGTGCAGGTGTTGTTCGTGTCGGCAGGAGCCCACGCAATGGCTAGCAGTCTTGTATTACCCACCTCCGCGCAGCTTGCCGGGCAGTGGGAGCTGAAGCAGCAGGATCAGGTGTGCGTGCTGAAGTTAGTGGAGCAAGCCAATGCCCTTGGGGGCGATATCGCTTGTGCCGAGCAGTGGCTGGGCGACAAGCCGCAGACATGGTCACCCACGCCGGATGGTATCTGGCTGTTTAACGCTGAAGGCTCAGGGATCACCCATTTAAATCGCCAGAAAGAGGGCGACTATCAAGCCCGCACCAAAGCTGGCGAAGTTGTAACGCTGCAACGTAAACCTTAATTAAAAGTTATAAGCATATAACTCGATTTGTTAGGCGGCCGTACCCTACTTGGTAGGGGTGACCCTTTTGCGTAATTCGCTGCAAGGAAAAACAATTAATATGGCGAAGTCCCATGGGGTGGCGCCCTTATTCAGGGCGCTGGGTGAATACAAGAGTATTTTGATCAGCGTTGGCTGTTTCACGGCACTGATTAACCTATTAATGCTGGTGCCCTCGATTTACATGCTGCAAGTGTATGACCGTGTGTTGTCCTCCCAGAATGAAACCACCCTGGTGATGTTGACGCTGATGGTCGTGGGCTTCTTTGCGTTTATCGGCCTGCTGGAAGTGGTGCGCAGCTTTATCGTGATCCGCATTGGCAGCCAGTTGGAGCGGCGTTTCAACTTGCGCGTGTACAAAGCCGCGTTCGAGCGCAACCTGCAGCGCGGCCAGGGGCATGCCGGGCAATCCTTGGGCGACCTGACCGCTCTGCGCCAATTCATCACGGGGCCGGCGCTGTTCGCGTTTTTCGATGCGCCGTGGTTTCCGATCTATCTGTTCGTGATTTTCCTGTTCAACGTGTGGCTCGGCGTGCTGGCTACGGCGGGCGCGGTGCTGTTGATCGCACTGGCGTGCCTTAACGAATACCTGACTAAAAAGCCGTTGGGCGAGGCCAGCGGTTATTCGCAGCAGTCCACCCAACTGGCCACCAGCCATTTGCACAACGCCGAAACCATCCAGGCCATGGGTATGCTCGGCGCGCTGCGCCAACGCTGGTTTGGCGTGCATTCGCAGTTCCTGGGCTTGCAGAACCAGGCCAGCGACACCGGTTCGATCATCACCTCCTTAAGCAAATCCCTGCGCCTGTGCCTGCAATCACTGGTGCTGGGCCTGGGCGCCTACCTGGTGATCAAGGGCGACATGACCGCCGGGATGATGATCGCAGGCTCCATCTTGATGGGCCGCGTACTCAGCCCCATCGACCAATTGATTGCGGTGTGGAAGCAATGGAGTTCGGCCAAGCTGGCCTACCAGCGCCTCGACGAGCTGCTGCGCGAATTCCCGCCAGAGGTCGAGCACATGGCCTTGCCGGCGCCCCACGGCCAGGTCAGTTTCGAGCAGGTCAGCGCCGGCCCGCCGGGGCGGCGGATGGCGACCCTGCACCAGGTCAGTTTCAACCTGGCTGCCGGTGAAGTGTTGGGCGTGCTCGGCGCGTCGGGCTCCGGCAAGTCCACCCTGGCCCGCGTGCTGGTGGGCGTATGGCCAACCCTGGCCGGTACCGTACGCCTGGACGGCGCGGATATTCACCGCTGGAACCGCGACGACCTCGGCCCGCATATCGGCTATTTGCCCCAGGACATCGAGCTGTTCAGCGGCAGCATCGCCGACAACATCGCGCGCTTTCGCGAGGCCGACCCGGAGCGGGTGGTCAAGGCCGCGCAACAGGCCGGTGTGCATGAATTGATCCTGCGCCTGCCCCAGGGCTACGACACCGTGCTGGGCGACAACGGCGGTGGCTTGTCCGGCGGTCAGAAACAGCGGGTCGCCCTGGCTCGCGCCCTGTACGGCGGGCCGCGCCTGATCGTGCTGGACGAGCCCAACTCCAACCTCGACACCGTCGGCGAAGCCGCATTGGCCAGCGCCATCATGCAAATGAAAGCCCAGGGCAGCAGCGTGGTGCTAGTCACCCATCGTTCCTCGGCATTGGCCCAGGCCGATAAATTGCTGGTGCTCGGCGAAGGCCAGTTGCAGGCATTCGGGCCCAGCCAGGAGGTGCTGCGGGCGTTGTCCGGGCAGCAGGAAGCGCCGAAAGAAAAAACCGGTGTCAGTTTCAGTCGTCAGTACCCGGCCGCAAGGAATCCAGGCGCATGAGCAGCCTTACTGTTGAACCTCAAATTAAAGAACGCGATGCCGGCTTTTTCGTAAAAATGGGCTGGGTGATGACCCTTGTCGGTGCCGGCGGGTTTTTCCTCTGGGCCAGCCTCGCACCGTTGGACCAGGGCATTCCGGTCCAAGGCACCGTGGTGGTGTCCGGCAAGCGCAAGGCCGTACAAACCTTCAGCCCCGGCGTGGTCAGCCGGATCCTGGTCAAAGAGGGCGAACTGGTCAAACAAGGCCAGCCGCTGTTTCGCCTCGACCAGACCCAGAACCAGGCCGATGTGCAATCGCTGCAAGCCCAGTACCGCATGGCCTGGGCCAGTGTGGCGCGCTGGCAGAGCGAACGTGACAACCTGCCCGGTATTACCTTTCCTGCTGAGCTGAGCGCCAACCCTGATCCAGCCCTGATGCTGGTGCTGGAAGGTCAGCGCCAACTGTTCAGCAGCCGTCGCGACGCGTTTGCCCGTGAACAAGCCGGGATCCGCGCCAGCATCGAGGGCGCCACCTCTCAGCTAAGTGGTATGCGCCGTGCCCGCAGTGACTTGACCGCCCAGGCCCAATCTCTGCGCGCGCAACTGAGCAACCTGCAACCCTTGGCCGACAACGGCTATATCCCGCGCAACCGGCTGATGGACTACCAGCGCCAGTTATCCCAGGTGCAGCAGGACCTGGCGCAAAACGCCGGGGAAAGCGGCCGGATAGAGCAGGGCATTGTCGAATCTCGCCTCAAGTTGCAGCAGCACAGCGAGGAATATCAAAAGGAAGTGCGCAGCCAACTGGCCGACGCGCAACTGCGCAGCCTGACCCTGGAGCAGCAACTGACCTCCGCCGGCTTCAACCTGCAGCACAGCGAAATCAACGCGCCGGCCGATGGCATTGCGGTCAACCTCAGCGTGCACACCGAAGGCGCCGTGGTGCGCGCCGGTGAAACCCTGCTGGAGATCGTGCCCCAGGGCACGCGCCTGGAAGTGGAAGGGCACCTGCCGGTGCATTTGGTGGACAAGGTTGGCACGCACTTGCCGGTCGACATCCTCTTCACTGCCTTCAACCAAAGCCGCACGCCACGGGTGCCGGGCGAAGTCAGCCTGATCTCCGCCGACCAGATGCTCGACGAAAAGACCGGTGCGCCGTATTACGTGCTGCGCACCAGCGTCAGCGAGGCGGCGATGGAAAAACTCAACGGCCTGGTGATCAAGCCCGGCATGCCCGCCGAAATGTTCGTGCGCACCGGCGAGCGTTCCTTGCTCAACTACCTGTTCAAGCCGCTGCTGGACCGCGCCGGCTCTGCGTTGACCGAGGAATGAGCATGAAGCCAGTGTTCATTTCGCTGTTGCTGGTGTGTGGCAGTGCCCAGGCAGCCATGGGGCCCTTCGATGTGTACGAGCAGGCGCTGCGCAACGACCCGGTATTCCTCGGCGCCATCAAGGAACGCGACGCCGGCCTGGAAAACCGCACCATTGGCCGCGCCGGCTTGCTGCCGCGGCTGTCCTACAACTACAACAAGGGCCGCAACAACTCCGAAGCGCACCTGCCTGACGGGCGCGGCGGCAGTTACCGCGACGACCGCAACTACAACAGCTACGGCTCGACCTTCAGCTTGCAACAGCCGCTGTTCGACTACGAAGCCTATGCCAACTACCGCAAGGGCGTGGCCCAGGCGCTGTTTGCCGATGAGAGCTTTCGCGACAAGAGCCAGGCGTTGCTGGTGCGGGTGTTGAGCTATTACACCCAGGCGCTGTTTGCCCAGGACCAGATCGACATCGCCAGGGCCAAGAAGAAGGCCTTCGAGCAACAGTTCCAGCAGAACCGCCATCTGTTCCAGCAAGGCGAGGGCACCCGCACCGATATCCTTGAAGCCGAGTCGCGCTATGAGCTGGCCACCGCCGAAGAGATCCAGGCCCTGGATGAGCAGGACGCCTCGCTCCGGGAACTGGGCGCATTGATCGGTGTGCAAAGTGTCAACATCAACGACCTGGCACCGCTGAACCAGAGCTTTGCCGCGTTCACCCTGACCCCGGCCAACTACGACACCTGGCATGAGTTGGCATTGACCAACAACCCGGTGCTGGCTTCGCAGCGCCAGTCCCTGGAAGTGGCGCGTTATGAAGTGGAACGCAACCGCGCCGGGCATTTGCCGCGAATCACCGCGTATGCCACCTCGCGCAAGCAGGAGTCCGACAGCGGCAACACCTATAACCAGCGCTACGACACCAACACCATCGGCGTCGAAGTGAGCATGCCGCTGTATGCCGGTGGCGGTATCTCGGCCTCCACCCGCCAGGCCAGCCGCGCCATGGAGCAGGCTGAGTACGAGCTGGAAGGCAAGACCCGCGAAACCCTGATCGAACTGCGTCGCCAGTTCAGTGCGTGCCTGTCAGGCGTGAGCAAGTTGCGCGCCTATCAGAAAGCGCTGGCATCCGCCGAGGCGCTGGTGGTGTCGACCAAGCAAAGCATTCTGGGCGGCGAGCGCGTCAACCTCGACGCCTTGAACGCCGAACAGCAGCTGTACAGCACCCGCCGCGACCTGGCCCAGGCGCGTTATGACTACTTGATGGCCTGGACCAAATTGCACTACTACGCGGGCAACTTGCGTGACACCGACTTGGCCAAAGTGGACGAAGCCTTCGGCCCAGATGGAAAACTGTAGGAGCGAGCTTGCTCGCGAAAAACGTCAACGATAACGCGGGCAACCTGGATGCACGCGGCGTCTGTGAGTGCTTCGCGAGCAAGCTCGCTCCTACAGGGGGAATAACAATAATAGGGAGTGTGCACATGATCACCGATTCACCACGTTTCAAACCCTTCACCGCAGGTTCCTTGCTCTTGCTGTCCGTTGCGGCACAGGCGCAATACACCGAGACCGGCCAACCGGGTAACCCTGCCAGCTGGCGCTCGGCCGAGTACCAGAGCGACTGGGGCCTGGGCCGTATGAAAGCCGATGAAGCCTACGCCGCCGGGATCAGCGGCAAGGGCGTGAAAATCGGCGCGCTGGACTCAGGGTTCGATGCCAATCACCCCGAAGCCGCCAAAGACCGTTTCCACCCGGTCACCGCCACTGGCACCTATGTCGATGGCAGCGCCTTCAGCACCACCGGCGCGCTCAACCCGAACAACGATTCCCACGGCACCCACGTCACCGGCACCATGGGCGCCGCCCGCGACGGCGTGGGCATGCATGGTGTGGCCTATAACGCGCAAGTCTTTGTGGGCAACACCAACGCCAACGACAGCTTCCTGTTCGGCCCCACGCCAGACCCCAAATACTTCAAGACCGTGTACACCGCACTGGTGGATTCCGGCGTGCGCGCCATCAACAACAGCTGGGGCAGCCAGCCCAAGGACGTCAGCTACCAGACCCTGGACAACATGCACGCGGCGTACGCCCAGCATTACAACCGCGGCACCTGGCTTGACGCGGCAGCGGACGTGGCCAAGGCGGGCGTGATCAACGTGTTCAGCGCCGGCAACAGCGGCTATGCCAACGCCAGCGTGCGCTCGGCCTTGCCGTATTTCCAGCCGGAACTGGAAGGCCACTGGCTGGCCGTATCCGGGCTGGATAAAGCCAATAACCAGAAATACAACAAGTGCGGCGTTGCCAAGTACTGGTGTATTTCTACCCCCGGCGCGCTGATCAACAGCACTATTCCCGACGGGGGGTATGGGGTGAAGTCCGGCACCTCGATGTCAGCGCCCCATGCCACTGGCGCGTTGGCGCTGGTGATGGAACGTTATCCTTACATGACCAACGAGCAAGCCTTGCAGGTGCTGCTGACCACCGCCACGCAGCTCGACGGCTCGATCACCCAGGCGCCTAACGCCATCGTCGGCTGGGGCGTGCCTGACCTGGGCCGGGCGATGCACGGTCCTGGGCAATTGCTCGGGCCCATGGAGGTCAACCTGGCCGCCGGGCAGGGCGATGTGTGGAGCAACGGCATCTCCGACCAGGCGCTCATCCAGCGCCAGGCCGAGGACCGCGCCGAACACACGGCTTGGCAGCAAACCCTGATCGACAAGGGCTGGCAAAACGGCGTGGGCGCCACTGCCAGCCAGCAGGACCAGACCGACTACGCCATCGGCAATGCCCGCGACCAGGCCGCCGCCAACCGCGTGTACGAGGGTAGCCTGATCAAGGCCGGTGCCGGCAGCCTGGTGCTCAGCGGCGACAGCACCTATCGCGGTGCGACCCTGGTCAACGGCGGACTGTTGGCCGTCAATGGCTCGCTGACTTCGGCAGTGACGGTCAATGACAGCGGCACCCTGGGTGGTTCCGGACGTATCGCCGCGTTGTCGGTAAACAGTGGCGGCCGTGTGGCGCCAGGCAATTCGGTGGGTACATTGCAGGTGGCGGGGGATGTAAACCTCGGCGCCGGCTCGACCTATGCCGTGGAACTGACGCCCACCAGCAGCGACCGCATTGTCGCCGGCGGCCAGGCTATTCTGGGCGGCGGTACCGTTACGCTGGCGCTGGAAAACAGCCCCACCTTGCTCAGCCAGAGCGAGGCCCAAAGCCTGATCGGCCGGCAGTACTCGATTCTCGAGGCGGCGGGCGGCATTCAGGGCCAGTTCGGGCAAGTGCTGCCCAACTACCTGTTCCTCGGTGGCACCCTCGACTACGCCGCCAATGCCGTGCAACTGAACGTGGGGCGCAACGACGCCAGCTTCGCCAGCGTCGGCGCCACCCGCAACCAGCGCAACGTCGCAGCCGCCGCCGAGCAATTGGGCGCTGGCAACCCGGTGTATGAAAGCCTGCTGCAGTCGCAATCGGTCGCCGTGGCCCAGCAGGGCTTGCAGCAACTGTCCGGGGAAATCTACCCCGCCGTGGGTGCGATGCTGATCAACGACAGCCTGCAACTGCGTAATGCCGTGGGCGAGCGCCTGCGCCATGTCCCAGTGACCGGTGAAAGCAACCTGTGGTTCAAAGCACTGGGCGCCTGGGGCAAGACCGACAGACGCACTGAAACGGCGGGTTCCACCACCTCCATCGGTGGCCTGTTGGCGGGCGTGGATGGCGCGCTGGATGAGCAGACCCGTGTGGGTGTGGTCGCCGGTTACAGCGACAGCTCCTTGAACATGGGCAGCGGTACCCATTCATCGGCATCCATCGACAGCTACCACTTTGGCGCGTACGCCGGGCGCGAGCTGGGTGATTGGCGCCTGAGCGTCGGCGGTGCCTACAGCTGGCATCGCGGCGATGTGAAGCGCGACCTGCAATGGGGTGATGTCAGCGGCAAGCAAAAAACCAAGCTGGACGCGACCACGGCGCAAGTCTTCACCGAAGCCGCGTACCGCATCCGCCTGCAGGCGGTGGCCCTGGAGCCGTTCGCCAACCTGGCCTATGTGCATCTCAACAGCGAGTCCTTCCACGAAAAAGGCGATGCCGCGGCCCTGGAGCGCGGCAGCGACCGGCGTGACGCGGTGCTCAGCACCCTTGGCGTACGTGCCCTGAAAACCCTGGCCCTCAATGACCATCAGCAACTGGACCTGTCCGGTTCGTTGGGCTGGCAACACAGCCTGACGGCGGTGGAGTCCGAAGAGCACTTGGCGTTTGTCGCGGGCGGGCCTTCATTTGCCGTGCGCAGTGCGCCATTGCTGCGCGACGCTGCCTTGGTGGGCGTGCAGGCCAGCCTGGCGCTGAATGCATCGACACGGGTCAACCTGGATTACAACGGCCAACTGGGTGGGCGCGCGAAAACCCAGGGCGTGGGCTTGAGCCTGAACTGGCAGTTCTGAAGACACCGCGAACCTGATCGTTCCCACGCTCCGCTGATCGTTCCCACGCTCCGCGTGGTAACGCCTCTTGTGACGCTCCGCGTCACGCTTTGGGACGCAGAGCGTCCGGGGCGGCATTCCCACGCGGAGCGTGGGAACGATCAGCGGCGGTGTTCTGGAGAAGTGATTTACACACGTGCAATAAGAAAACTAAGGAAGGTCACCGTGAAAAAACGCAAGTCAGGGTTAACTACCGCCATCCACACAGGCCCGGGCTATCCGCTCAAGGCGCTGAGCTGCGTGCCATATGGCGCGTTGTTGTGTTGCCTGGCAAGCCTGGGGACCGCCCAGGCTGCACCCTATGTGGAAACCGGCAAACTGGGCGACGCCGCCAGCTGGCGCAGTAATGAGTTCAAGGCCGACTGGGGCCTGGGCGCCGTGCACGCCGACACCGCCTATGCGGCTGGCTATACCGGCAAGGGCGTCAAGCTGGGGATCTTCGACCAGCCGGTGTACGCCCAGCACCCGGAGTTCGCCAGCCCCGACAAGGTGGTGACGATTGTCACCGAGGGCATTCGCCAATACACCGACCCGTATATCCCGGTGAAGGCGGGCGACGCGTTCCGCTACGACGGCACGCCGTCCAAGGACTCCAACGGCAAGCTGGGTAACCACGGCACCCATGTCGGCGGCATTGCGGCCGGTAACCGCGATGGCGGGCCGATGCATGGCGTGGCGTTCAACGCCCAAATCCTCACCGCCGAAAACGGTGACCCGGGGCCGGAAGACGGGATCATCCTTGGCAACGACGGCGCCGTGTACAAGGCCGGTTGGGATGGGCTGGTCGCCAGTGGCGCACGCATCATCAACAACAGTTGGGGCATCGGCATTGGTGATCAGTACGCCAAAGGCGGCCGTGATCCGGCGTTCCCCAACTTCACCGTCAATGAGGCCCAGGCGCAGTTCAATACCATCCGGCCGATCCTTGGCACCCTCGCAGGTGGCGCGTACCAAGGCGCCATCGACGCGGCCCGCAGCGGTGTGCTGACCATCTTCGCCGCAGGCAATGACTACAACCTCAACAACCCGGATGCGATTTCCGGCCTTGCGTATTTTGTGCCAGAGATCGCGCCTAACTGGCTGTCCGTCGCGGCCCTCCAGCAGAACCCGAATACCGCCAGCCCCGATCCTTACGTGATCAGTACGTTCTCCTCGCGTTGTGGCTATGCGGCGAGCTTCTGCGTATCGGCACCCGGCACCAAGATCTACAGCTCCATCATCAACGGTACCAGCCTGGAAAACCTCACCACCGACTGGGCCAACAAAAATGGCACCTCCATGGCCGCACCTCACGTGGCGGGCGCCGCAGCGGTGCTGATGGAGCGCTTCCAGTACATGAGCGGCGACCAGATTTCCACCGTGCTCAAGACCACCGCCACCGACCTCGGCGCGCCGGGCATCGACTCGTTGTACGGCTGGGGCATGATCAACCTGGGCAAAGCGGTCAACGGCCCAGGGATGTTTATCACCGCTGAGGATATCCCGGCCGAGTTCCGTATCGACGGCGCCTACGGCAGCGGCCAGTTCGTCGCGGACCTGCCGGGTGTCGGCGCGGTGGTGGATGCCGGCAAACCCACCCAGCGTGTGTGCGACGACCTGCACTGCGGGCGCGATGTGTGGAGCAATGACATCTCGGGCCATGGCGGCCTGACCAAGCAGGGCATCGGTACCTTGGTGCTCACCGGCGCCAATACCTACAGCGGGCCGACGCGGGTCAACCAGGGCTTGCTGGCGATCAACGGTTCGGTTACCTCCGACGTCACTGTGAGCCAGAGCGGCGTGGTCGGTGGTTCGGGGCGTATCGGTTCGCTGAGCGCGAACAGCGGCGGCACCGTGGCGCCGGGCAATTCCATCGGCACCTTGAACGTGGCGGGCAACGTCAACTTTGAACCGGGTTCCACCTACGCGGTAGAACTGTCGCCCACCAGCAGCGATCGCATCGTCGCCGGCGGCACGGCCACCCTCAACGGCGGCACCGTGACCCTGGCCCTGGAAAATAGCCCGACCTTGTTGAGCGCCACCCAGGCCCAAAGCCTGATCGGCCGTCAGTACAACATCCTGCAAGCGGCAGGTGGCGTCACCGGCAGTTTCGCGGCAGTGGTGCCCAACTACCTGTTTGTCGGCGGCACCTTGAACTACGCCGCCAACGGTGTGCAACTGGATGTGGCACGCACCAACAGCTTCGCCAGTGTGGCCGCCACGCCGAACCAGCGCGCCGTGGCCGGCGCCGTCGAGCAATTGGGCGCGGGCAACGGTGTGTATGAAAGCTTGCTGCTGGCACCCACGGCCGCCTCGGCCCAGGGCGCGTTCCAGCAACTGAGCGGCGAGGTTTACCCGGCGCTGGAAACCGCGCTGGTCAATGACAGCCGCTACGTGCGCGAAGCCGTGGGCGAACGCCTGCGCAACGGTGAAATGGGCGCTGCCAGCCAAGCCATCGACAGCCGTGGCAACGTGTGGGTCAAGGCACTGGGCGCATGGGGCAAGACCGACAGCCGCAACGACACCGCGGGCTACACCACCTCCATCGGCGGCATGCTCGCCGGTGTGGACGGTGCCCTCGATGACGCCACACGCATTGGCCTGGTGGCCGGCTACAGCGACACGTCGCTGAACATGGGCAGCGGCACCCACAGCCGCGCTTCGGTCGACAGCTACCATTTCGGCGCCTATGCCGGGCATGAAATCGGCGCCTGGCGCCTGAGTGGCGGCGCGACCTACAGCTGGCACCGCGCCGATGTCAAACGCGACCTGCAATACGGCGACGTCAGCGGCAAGCAAAAGGCCAAGGTCGATGCCCACAGCACCCAGGTGTTCACCGAAGCTGCGTACCGCATCAACCTGCAACCGCTGGCCCTGGAGCCGTTCGCCAATCTGGCCTACGTGCACCTGGCAACTGACAGCTTCAAAGAGAAGGGCGACGCCGCCGCGCTGAGAAGTGGCGATGACAGCCGTGACCTGGTGCTCAGCACCCTGGGTATGCGCGCCTTGAAGACCTTCAATATCAACGATCACCAGCAACTGGAAGTCTCCGGCACCCTGGGCTGGCAGCACAACCTGAGCAGTACCGATTCGGAGCAGCACCTGGCGTTTGCCTCGGGCGGCCCTTCGTTCGCTGTGGAAAGTGCGCCAATGGTGCGTGATGCTGCGTTGGTCGGGGCACGGGTCAGCCTGGCCTTGAGCAAGGATGCGCGGGTGAACTTCGATTACAACGGCCTGCTGGCCAGCAAGGAGAAGGTGCACGGCGTCGGCTTGAGCCTGGATTGGGCGTTCTAAAGTTTTGAAAAACCACTGTAGGAGCGAGCTTGCTCGCGAAAAACTCAAGTGCGCCGCGTTCCTTCAGGTAGAACGCGTCATCGTTGACGACCTTCGCGAGCAAGCTCGCTCCTACAGGTGGTAACAGATAACAGGTGTTTTGGCTTTCTCTACAAATCCAACAACAGAGAGGCACTACCAATGGGTATCTTTGACTATAAAAACCTCGGTACCGAGGACTCCAAGGCGCTGTTCGCCGATGCCATGGCGATCACGCTGTATTCCTACCACAACCTGGATAACGGCTTTGCCGTCGGCTACCAGAACAACGGCCTCGGCCTGGGCCTGCCCGCCACCCTGGTCAGCGCGCTGATTGGCGGCACCAACGCCCAAGGGGTCATCCCAGGCATCCCCTGGAACCCCGACTCGGAAAAAGCCGCCCTTGAGGCGGTGCAAGCAGCCGGCTGGACGCCCATCAGCGCCAGCACCCTGGGCTACAGCGGCAAGGTTGATGAACGCGGCACCTTCTTTGGCGAAAAATTCGGCTACGGCACGGCGCAGGCCGAGGTGCTGGGCAAATATGATGACGCTGGCAAACTGCTGGAACTCGGCATCAGTTTTCGCGGCACTTCGGGGCCTCGGGAAAGTGTGATCACCGACTCCATCGGCGATGTGATCAGCGACCTGCTCGCCGCCTTCGGGCCCAAGGATTACGCCAAGAACTACGCGGGCGAAGCCTTTGGCGGCTTGCTCAAGAACGTGGCGGACTACGCCAGCGCCCAGGGCCTGAGCGGCAATGACGTCGTGGTCAGCGGCCACAGCCTGGGGGGCCTGGCGGTCAACAGCATGGCCGATTTGAGCGACAGCACCTGGTCAGGGTTTTATAAGGACTCCAACTACGTGGCCTACGCGTCGCCGACCCAGAGCGCCGGCGACAAGGTGCTTAACGTCGGCTATGAAAACGACCCGGTGTTCCGCGCCCTGGATGGCTCGTCATTCAACCTGTCGTCCCTGGGCGTGCACGACAAACCCCACGAATCGAGCACCGACAACATCGTCAGCTTCAACGACCACTACGCCTCATCCCTGTGGAACGTGCTGCCGTTTTCCATCCTCAACCTGCCCACCTGGGTCTCGCACTTGCCCACCGGTTACGGCGACGGCATGACCCGCATCCTCGATTCGGGCTTCTACGAGCAGATGACCCGCGACTCCACGGTGATCGTCGCCAACCTGTCCGACCCGGCACGGGCCACCACCTGGGTGCAAGACCTCAACCGCAATGCAGAGACGCACAAGGGCAATACCTTCATCATCGGCAGCGACGGCGACGACCTGATCAAAGGCGGCAGGGGCGCGGACTTTATCGAAGGCGGCAAGGGCAATGACACGATCCGCGACAGCAGCGGGCATAACACGTTTTTGTTCAGCGGGCAGTTTGGCAATGACCGGGTGATTGGCTATCAGGCGACGGACAAGCTGGTGTTCAACGATGTGGCGGGCAGCAATGATTACCGCGATCACGCCAAGGTGGTGGGCGGGGATACCGTCATTAGTTTTGGTACGGATTCGGTGACGCTGGTGGGTGTGAGCAGTCTGTCGGGGGAGGGGATAGTCATCAGCTAACGTATTCGGTGTGGGAGCTGGCTTGCCTGCGATGGCGGCGGTCGAGACAGCCATGCGGTGACTGACAAATCGCTATCGCAGGCAAGCCAGCTCCCACATTTGATGGGGTGTTGCTAGATGATCATTTTTCCTTACGCACCGTGGCCACATCATCGGCCTTGATACGAATACGCTTGCCGGCAATATCGGTGAACTCGTAGAAGCCGTCGGCCGTCTTGGCGTTGGGCGTGTCCTTGGTCAAATATTGCGTGCCATTTTGCAAGGTCACTACGGTTTGCGTGGAGCAACCGGCCAATACCAGAAAAGTGAGTGCAACCAGTGGCAGACCCAAATTCTTCATGTTCATAACCCTTACCTTTAACCCTGAAAAGTCCCGCAGCGTCTGGCTGCGCGGCCATAAATATTACTTGATCAACCCCCTCATCAGATTGTTTTTTTGCAAAAAGTTGCAGGCGCCATTTATCTATTACTGATTGCAACAACCGCTTTGCCCCGGCACTCTGTATGCATAACCAGTACTTGATTGCTTTGCGCCATGGCCAATCCCCTCGAAGACCCCTTGTATTACCTGCATAACTTCCGCCAAGTGCTGGTGTGGTTGGGGCAACGCTATGCCGATTTGCTCGATGCTCACGAACAGCATTTCATTCAGCAATTTGACAGGTTGCCCCAGGCGTCCCAGGCGTTGTTGGTGCGGATGGTGATGCGCAAGGGCGTGCATTTTCGTGCCGCCAAGCTCCATTACCTGGAAATCGGTTGCCCTCATGCGGCGGCGCGGCCTTTGCGTGAGTTGGGATGGGTCGAGGATCAAAGCCCGCTGCCGTTTGCCACCCTGTTTGCGCTGCTGCAAAAAAGTGAACTGCTCGGCGCCTTCAGGCCCTGGATCGATCAACCCAAGGCCAACAAGGCCGATTGGCTTGAACCCTTGGCCGCGCAATTTACCGAAACGCGCAGCTTTGCCCAGTGGTGCCCCGACGTGGACGATGTGCTCTATAGCCTGACGGTAATGGAGTTATGTGATCGCCTGCGCCTGATGTTCTTCGGCAACCTGCACCAAGACTGGTCGGAGTTCGTGCTGGCGGACCTGGGTATCTACACCTATGAAAAAGTCGAGTTCTGCGCCGAGTCTCGCGGTTTACGCAGCCGTGACGACGTGCACGGGTTTCTGTTCCTGCACCATTGCCAGCAAGCCTTTGAAGCCGGTGAGGCATTGGATACGGTGTTGGCACAGGTCGCCACGCTGTGTACCGACAACCCCTGGCTGGAAAAGCGCCGCGCCAAGCTGCTGTTCCAGATCGGCCAGTATTGCGAACGTTGCGCCGAGCTGGCACTGGCCGAACAGATCTACCGCAATTGCACTTATCCCGGTGCGCGGGCGCGGCTGATCCGCGTACTGGAGCGCCAGGAGGATTACGCCCAAGCCATGGCCTTGGCGAGCGAGGCGCAACAGGCCCCACACAGCGCAGCGGAACAACAACACCTGCTGCGCGTCGTGCCGCGCCTGCGCCGCAAACTTGGCGGGCCGGCGCTGCCCAGGGCCAAGCCCCAAGCGGTGGCGCGCCTGGACCTGGCGCTGGTGCAGGAGCCGCTGCTGTCGGTGGAGTCCTGTGTGCTGGCGCACCTGAGTGAACCGGATGCGCCGGTGCATTACGTCGAGAATGGCCTGATCAATTCGCTGTTTGGCTTGCTGTGCTGGGAAGCGATTTTCGCACCGCTGCCAGGGGCGTTCTTCCACCCGTTCCAGCGCGGGCCGGCGGACTTGCACAGCGAGGACTTTTATCAGCGCCGTGAAGCCTTGTTTGCCGCGTGCTTTGCGCAACTGGAGGACGGTCGCTACAAGGCCAGCATCCGCCAACGCTACATGGACAAATGGGGCATTCAGTCGCCCTTTGTGTTCTGGAACCTGCTCAGCGAAGAACTGCTGGAGCAAGCCCTGGCCTGCCTGCCCGCCGAGCATTTGCGCCATTGGTTTACGCGCCTGTTGCAGGATATCCGTGCCAACCGGGCCGGGATGCCGGACCTCATCCAGTTCTGGCCGGCGCAAAACACCTATCGCATGATCGAGGTCAAGGGCCCCGGCGACCGCCTGCAAGACAACCAGTTGCGTTGGCTGGCATTCTGCGGCGAATACCAGATGCCGGTCACCGTTTGCTACGTGCGCTGGGCGGAGCAACCCGCTTGAGTTACAGCGTGGCCGTGCGGGCGCTGTGTGAGTTCACCGCCAAGGTCGGCGACCTCGACCTGCGCTTTACGCCGTCGCCCAGCGCCCAGGAAGGCATTGTCGGCCATCGTACGGTGGCGTCCCGGCGCAGCGCGCATTATCAGCATGAGGTTGCCCTGGAGGGCGACTACCAGCAGCTCAAGGTGCGGGGCAGGGCGGACGGCTATGACCCGGACGCCAACCGCCTGGAAGAAGTCAAGACCTACCGTGGCGACCTCGCCGCTCAGCCCGCCAACCACCGGCAACTGCACTGGGCCCAGGTCAAGGTGTATGGCTGGCTGATGTGCCAGAAACTCGGGCTCGATCACATTGACCTGGCGCTGGTGTACTTCGATATCGTCGGCGAAGGCGAAACCGTGCTGAACCAGCGATTCGATGCGCCAGGCCTTGAGCAATTCTTCAATCACCAATGCGCGCTGTTCCTGGACTGGGCCCGGCAAGAGATGCAGCATCGCGACGCGCGTAACGCCGCTGCGCAGAGCCTGGCGTTTCCCCATGCCGACTTCCGTACCGGGCAGCGCGACCTGGCCGAGTCGGTCTACAAAGCGGTGAGTACGGGCCGGTGCCTGATGGCCCAGGCGCCCACTGGGATTGGCAAGACCATCGGCACTATTTTTCCGCTGCTCAAGGCCCTGGCGCCGCAGCAACTGGACAAACTGTTCTTCCTCACCGCCAAGACGCCCGGCCGCAAGCTGGCCCTGGATGCCGCCCAGGTTCTGTACGACAGCAGCCCCGAGCTGTCACTGCGTGTGCTTGAACTGGTGGCCCGGGACAAGGCGTGCGAACACCTGGACAAAGCCTGCCACGGTGACTCCTGCCCGCTGGCCGAGGGCTTTTACGACCGCCTGCCTGCCGCCCGCCAGGCCGCGTCCCAGGTGCGCCTGCTCGACCAGCGCAGCCTGCGCAACGTGGCGCTGGCTCATCAGGTATGCCCGTACTACCTGAGCCAGGAAATGGCGCGCTGGAGCGACCTGATCGTCGCCGACTACAACTATTATTTCGACTTTGGCGCCATGCTGTTCGGCCTGGCCCAGCTCAACCAATGGCGCGTCGCGGCGCTGGTGGACGAGGCGCACAACCTGGTCGAACGTGCGCGCTCGATGTACAGCGCCAGCCTGGACCAGTACAGCCTCAAGACCTTGCGCGAGAGCGCGCCCGAGACACTGAAGAAGCCCTTGCAGCGCTTGAACCGTGAGTGGAATGCCTTGCACAAGGACCAACTCGCGCCGTATCAGGCATACGCGGCCAAACCGGACAAACTGCTCCAGGCCCTGAGCCTGTGCACCAGCGCCATGGGCGACTACTTCAACGACCACCCCGAAGCCCTCAGCGGTGATCTGCAAGCCTTCTACTTCGACGCGCTGCAATGGGCCAAAGTGGCCGAGCTGTTCAATGAGCACTTTATCTTCGATATCACCAAGCGCCAGTTCAGCGGCAAGCGCAGTAGCTCGACCCTGTGCCTGCGCAATGTGGTGCCGGCCGAGTTCATCCGGCCCAGGCTGACCGCCGCACGCAGCAGCGTGCTGTTTTCTGCGACCCTGAGCCCGCGCCATTATTACGCCGACTTGCTGGGCCTGCCGGCGGATACCGCCTGGGTTGATGTGGCGTCACCGTTCAGGGCCGAGCAATTGCAGGTCAGCATCGTTGACCGCATCTCTACGCGGTTTGTGCATCGCCAGGCGTCGCTGGAACCCATTGTGGAACTGCTCGCCCGGCAATTCGCCGCGCAACCGGGTAACTACCTGGCGTTTTTCTCAAGCTTCGATTACCTGCAACAGGTGGCCCAGTTAATGGCCGAACGGCACCCGCAGATTGAGTTGTGGTTGCAGGCGCGGGGCATGGCCGAGGCCGAGCGCCAAGCGTTTTTAGACCAGTTCACCCACCACAGCCAGGGCATTGGCTTTGCGGTGCTGGGCGGTGCGTTTGGCGAAGGTATCGACCTGCCGGGTGCGCGCCTGATCGGTGCCTTTATCGCCACCCTGGGTTTGCCGCAGCTCAACCCGGTGAATGAACAGATCAAAGCGCGCATGGGCGCGGTGTTCGGCGCGGGGTACGACTACACCTACCTGTATCCCGGCATTCAGAAAGTCGTGCAGGCAGCGGGGAGGGTGATCCGCAGCCAGCAGGATCGCGGGGTGGTGATGCTGATCGACGACCGCTTCGGCGAGTCGCGGGTGCGCCAGTTGCTGCCGCGCTGGTGGGCGATCACCCCCCAGTAGGAGCGAGCTTGCTCGCGAAAAACGTCAACGATAACGCGGGTTTTCTGAATAAACGCGGCGCCGGTGAGTTTTCCGCGAGCAAGCTCGCTCCTACAGGTTTGTGTTAGACCACTTCCAGGTAGGAGCTTTGTATCTCCCGCGCCAACTCACGCACGGTGTCGATGAATTCTGTCAGCCGAGTGTGCAGCCCATCTTCCAGAATCTCATCAATCCCCGTGTACCGCAGCCGCGCCTCGAACTCCGCCGCCAGGCGTTGCGCCGTGCGTCCATAACTGCCGGGCAGGTCCGCCAGAATATGGCTCAATTCCTCGATACAGGCATGCAGCGAGCGCGGCACATCACTGCGCAACAGCAACAACTCGGATACCGAGCGTGCATTCAAGGCATTCGGATACAGCTCGGTATACGCCTCGAACGACGACAACGCGCGCAGCAGGGCGCTCCACTGGTAATAACCGCGTGCCGACAGGTCGCTGACTTCTTCGGACTCTTCGCCAAACATCTCATAGCGCGCGTCCAACAGGCGCAAGGTGTTGTCCGCACGTTCGACAAAGGTGCCCAGGCGAATGAAGCGGTAGGCGTCATTGCGCATGATGGTGCCCGAGGTTGCGCCACGAAACAGGTGCGAGCGCTGCTTGACCCAGTCACAGAAGTGGCTGATGCCGTGTCGCGCCAGGCCACCGGCGGCGATGCTGCGCATTTCCAGCCAGGTGGCGTTGAGGTTTTCCCACATATCGGCGGTAATGCGCCCGCGTACCGCATGGGCATTGCCTCGGGCGGCACGCAGGCAGTTGTAGATGCTCGCCGGGTTTTCCGCGTCGAGCGCAAAGAAGTGCAACATGCGCTCAGCATCCAGGGTCTGGTGCCGTTCCAGGTAGCTGTCCAGGGTGCCGCTGCTGAGCAACGACATCGCCAATTCGTCCAAGCCATCGCTGCGCCCGGCCTGGGGCATCAAGGACAGCGAATAACTGACTTCCAGCATGCGTGCCAGGTTCTCGGCGCGTTCCAGGTAGCGCGACATCCAATACAGATCTGCAGCCGTTCTACTCAGCATACTCAGCCCTCCACCACCCAGGTGTCCTTGGTTCCACCGCCTTGCGACGAGTTGACGACCAGCGAGCCTTCCTTCAGCGCCACGCGGGTCAAGCCTCCGGGCACCAGGCGGGTTTCCTTGCCCGAGAGCACGAAGGGCCGCAGGTCGATATGCCGGGGCGCGATGCCGTTTTCGACAAAGGTCGGGCAGGTGGACAGGCTCAGGGTCGGTTGGGCGATATACGCATGGGGGCGGGCCTTGATGCGCTGGCGGAAGTCCTCGATCTCGGCGGCCGTCGATGCCGGGCCTACCAGCATGCCGTAGCCGCCGGAGCCCTGGGTTTCCTTGACCACCAACTGTCCGAGGTTGGCCAGCACATGGGACAGTTCATCGGGCTTGCGGCATTGGAAGGTCGGCACGTTCTGCAGGATCGGTTCCTCGTCCAGGTAGAAGCGGATCATGGCCGGTACGTAGGGGTAGATCGACTTGTCGTCAGCCACCCCGGTGCCGATGGCGTTGGCCAGTACCACATTGCCGGCGCAGTAAGCCGCCACCAGCCCGGGCACGCCGAGCATCGACTCGGGGTTGAACGCCTGGGGGTCGAGGAAAGCGTCGTCGATGCGCCGGTAGATCACGTCCACGGCCTTGGGGCCGTCGGTGGTGCGCATGAACACCTTGAGGTCCTGCACGAACAGATCGGCGCCTTCCACCAGTTCCACGCCCATTTCCCGGGCAAGGAACGCGTGTTCGAAGAAGGCGCTGTTGAAGCGCCCTGGAGTCAGGACGACCACGTTGGGATTGTCCAGGCGGCTGGAGTTCTTCAAGGTTTTGAGCAGCAGGTTAGGGTAATGATCCACCGGCGCAATGCGCTGCTTGGCGAACACTTCCGGGAACAGGCGCATCATCATCTTGCGGTCTTCGAGCATGTAGCTCACGCCGCTGGGGGTGCGCAGGTTGTCTTCCAGCACGTAGTAGGTACCGTCGCCGTCGCGAACCAGGTCGACGCCGGAGATGTGCGAGTAGATGCCGCGGTGCAGGTCAAGACCGACCATGGCTTTCTGATAGCCCTCATTGCCCAGGATCTGGTCGGCGGGAATGATCCCGGCCTTGATGATGCGCTGGTCGTGGTAGATGTCGGCGAGGAACATGTTCAATGCATTAACCCGCTGGATACAGCCGCGCTCGATCAGGCTCCATTCACTGGCGGGGATGCTGCGGGGAATGATGTCGAAGGGAATCAGGCGTTCGGTGTCTTGCTCGTCGCCATACAGGGTGAAGGTGATCCCGGCGCGATGGAACAGCAAATCCGCTTCACGGCGACGCTGGGCCAGCAGTTCCGGCGGCGTGTTGGCCAGCCAGCGAGAGAAGTCCTGATAGTGCGCACGGCATACGCCGTTTGCGTCATTCATTTCATCAAAGAAAGATCGAGCCATTCCAGTACCTTGTCAGTGCCCAGTGTGGCTTTGGGTGGCACTGCCGCTTAAAAAAACGCATGTTTTTATGAGCCCGTGGCTGAAGGTGCCAACAGACCTGGTCCTTACTTTCTTATGGGGGCGGCTCTGGGTCAGGGGGTAACGCATGCTCCTGTTTTCCGGGTGGTGAATGGATAAAGCAATGCCTGTGCCGGAATGCCGTTAATCCCCTGTAGGAGCGAGCTTGCTCGCGAAAAACTCACCGGCAGCGCGTTTAATCAGGCAGCCCGCGTTAGCGTTGACGTTTTTCGCGAGCAAGCTCGCTCCTACAGAGGGCGGTGGCTGCCCTGAATTGGTGCGTGAACCGACTTGAACTTCACTAGGCCCCGATTCTTCTAAGGAGTTTCGTCACCTTGTGGAGCACCGTCGTGTCCAGAATCATCTCCCCCCACACTCCGGAAGCGGCCCTGAACGACCACAGCGAACACAACGCAAAGATTTTCGGCTCGCCCAAGGACCGCCTCGACTTTTACCGGCGCGAGATTCAGTACGAAACCAGCATCCTGGCCAACCGCACCGACGCCTACCTGACGGCGCAGTCCTTCCTGGTGATTGCCTTTGTTTCCGGCATGGGTAACCTCAACCCGGAATGGGGCAAGCTGTTCACGCTGGTGGTGCCGATCTTCCTGGTTTCGCTGGGTATTCTCAGTTCGCTGAATGCCTGGCCCGGTATCCGTGCGGCGTATGAAATCATCGACCACTGGCACTACAAGCAAAGCGAATTGCTGCGCAGCGAGCCGGTGATGGGCATGGCGTACGATGAATCGCCGCTGTTTTCCGAGGTGGAGTCGAGCCACAAGGGCTATCGCAAGTCGCTGTTGTTTTCCATGCGTGCGCCATGGCTGTTCATGGTGTTCTGGCTGGTGTTGGGCATCTATGCGTTCTATATCCAGGTAGACAACCCGCTGCGCTGAGCAAGCGAACGGAACTTCAGCCGTGGCCATGACGCCTTACCTCTATGCGGTACAGATTTTTTACCGGCCTGCAAAGAGGTGCCTCATGACCCAATCTAATGATCCACAGACTAACAATCGCAATGACCCCGCGATCGACGGCGGCGAGCCTGCCCCTGGCACCGCCGCCGATGCGCCCAAGGATCAAACGCCTGCGAGCGACCCAAAGGCCAAGGAAAACGACTACAGTCCAGACTTCAAGCCTGAGCGCGAGCCCAAGCCTGAAACCGATGCCGATATCGATACCCAAGGCGGTTAGAGGAGACGCTCATGTCAAAAGAACTGGATGAAGAACTCAACGACCCCGGCAACGAAGACCCGGGTTCGCTGATGGACGATGCCGAGGTACCGCTGAACGACCTGGATGAAGCGGCGGACGTTGGCAACACTGAAAATCAGGACTGATCCGGCGGCGGGCCCGAGGGATTACTGAGCTTGAAGTAGACGTCTTCCTCGGCCCCGCCGTCCAGCGACACCTCCTGACCCACCACGCGGTTATCGATCAGCGTCTGCGCCTGATCGCGACTGATATTGACCACCGTGCTGCGCTTGCCGGTGATCACATACACCACATCCACCCCATGCTCGGCCAAGGCTGCAAGGTAGTCGGCATGGGGGAGGTCTTCGCCCCGCTCATATTGACGTTGCTCGCGTGCGGTCACGCCGCCTGCCTGCGCCAGATATTGCTGCGAATATCCCAGGCGTTGGCGTTCCTCAAGCAATCGTTGGGCGATCTTTTTCATTGGCTGGCTCGTACTGTGGGTCCTGACTGTTTGAAACCCCGGCGCGGTGCAGGATTCATTTTTTTTGCGCAGCCTGACGCTCATACCACGCCAGCATCGGCTGGGTACTCAGGCCATGGACCAGGATGCTCAACGCGATGACCGACAGCGTCAGGTTGACCGCCACCTCGCTGCTGGTGCCGACCAGCCCATGGTTGAGCGCATAGAACAGGTAGTAAATGCTGCCGATCCCACGAATACCGAACCAACTGACCAGGCTGCGTTGACGACGGTCCAGGAGGCGGCCCCACGGCATGGCGAATACGCTGGCGGGGCGAATTACACAGAACAGCAGCAGCGCTACCGCCAACGCGGCCCACTCCCAGTGGCTGATCAGCACGATGCCCAAGACTGTCACCAGGAACACCTCCATGGCCCGCTCCACCAGGCTGCCGAAGGCCAGCATGTCGCCCATCATCACACCTGCCGCGATCTGGGTGTCTTTCAGGTGGCTGACGTCGCCATGCAAGGCTTGCTCGGGCTCGATTTCAAGGTGGCCCACCACCGGTTGCGCCAGGTGCTCGGCGGGTGTCTGGGCATTATCGGTGGACTTCACCTCGGCCTGACGCAACCCCAGGCCCGCCGCGAATACCGACAGGAAGCCATAGCCGCCCACGGCTTCGGCGCTCACATAGGCGAGGGCGATCAATGCCAGCGTCAGGTAATCATTGGGCGACAGGGTGCTGTCGGCATTGATCAGCCGCAGGCGCAACGTCACACGGCCGATACCTCGCCCCATCCAGTAGCCGATCAATAGCCCGACCGGCACCGCCCATACCAGGTTTTTCAGCACCCAACCGCCGACCCAGTCGCCATCGAAGCCGCTGTGTTGCATGAACAGCAGGCCGAAGATCACAAACGGAAAGGCGCTGCCATCGTTCAGCCCCGCT
This sequence comes from Pseudomonas sp. PA-4-8C, assembly GCF_021606625.1. Classification (NCBI taxonomy): domain Bacteria; kingdom Pseudomonadati; phylum Pseudomonadota; class Gammaproteobacteria; order Pseudomonadales; family Pseudomonadaceae; genus Pseudomonas; species Pseudomonas sp. PA-4-8C. The sequence continues at coordinate 3,282 of NZ_WKCD01000052.1, read as the reverse complement.
TCGCCGGACAGACCGAAGCGCAGCGCGTCGTAATCCTGGGCATTGTTGACCTGAACCAGGCCCGCCAGCACCGGGTCGGTCGGCGCCAAAATCGCGCCCACCAGCAATGACACGCCCCACGACAGATCCAGCAGGTAATGCAGCAACAGCCCGGTACCGAGGATGGTCAACAGCATGACCGGGCCGGCCAGCCCAAAGGCGATGCGCCAGGTGCGATGCTTGAGCGGCAGGCGCAATTTCAAGCCGCTGACAAACAGCGAAAACAGCACTGCCACTTCGGTCAGGTGCTCCATCCAGCGCGCCGAACCCTTGATGTCCAGGTCCAGCAGGTCAACGCCCAGCGGGCCGATGGCGATACCCAGCAGCAGGCACACCGCTGAGGTGGTGACTGGCATCCAGCGCAGGTAGGAGGAGGTGAGGGCGAGGGTCAGCAGCACCGCGCCCAGTACGGCCAGCCATAGAATGAAAGTCATTGTGCGTGCACCCGGCCGTGGTTGATTCAGGTTGGAGGGCCGTGGCCGAGTGCGGGTTCAAACAATCACCGGCTTGAAGTGGCAATCTGTGGAACGGGCCTGCTCGCGAATACAGGGTGTCAGCCACTGAATCCTTAACTGAATCACCGCTTTCGCAGGCAAGCCAGCTCCCACACTGGTTATGTATTGCCCACAGAATCAGCGCCCGGCGCAGATCCCTGTGGGAGCGGGCTTGCCCGCGAATGCGGTATACCCGTCAACATAGTCGGTGACTGACACCCTGTATTCGCGAGCAAGCCCGCTCCCACACTTGACTGTGTTTGGCCTGGAAGATCGTAAAGGGTCACAAGTTGCGATCGAGAAAGGCGCTCAGATCGGTTTTTGCAAAAAAGCCTTCCTTGGTGGCGTCATGTTCCCCCTTCTTGAAAAGAAATACGGTTGGTAGGGCACGTACGCCATATTTATTGGGTGTTTGTGTGTTTTCGTTCGTATTCAGCTTGGTAACGGTTAACCTGCCCGCGTAGTCAGGTGCTAAGCCTTCAAGAATAGGTTCCAGCAACTTACAGGACTGACTTAACTCATGCCAAAAGAACACCAGAACTGGGCCGTTTGCTTTGAGAACATCCGCGTCAAATGAATCATCTGTAACAACTTGAATATAGCTCATGAAAATCTTCCTTTTATCTTTAATGAGCATCAGAACCGGTACTTTGCCTGCCTTGTACTGCGAGGCATCACCGGAAGGCATTTAAAATTAACAACTGCCACAGGCACACGCACCTGTGAAAACTGACAGTTTTTTAGATTGATCGGCGATAGAGCTGGCCGAGTTCACATGCCGCCATGACCTTCCCTTGGCATGGCGCTAATCACAAACCTCAGCGATCCCCCAGCGGCGGCAGGCGCCGTTTCACCGGGGTTTTCTTCACGATCGCCGTATTGGTTTCGGCATACCCATTGATCCGGTCCAGCAGGCTGTCCAACTGGTCCATGGTGCGCACATGCAGGCGTGCGATGAAGCAGTCCTCGCCGGTGACCTTGTCGCATTCGGTGAATTCAGGGATTGCCTGGATCTGGCGCTCCACTTCCTGCAATTTGCCTGGCAGGGGGCGGATGCGCACGATGGCTTGCAGCAGGTAGCCGAAGTGTTTGGGGTCGATGTCGACGGTGTAGTGGGTCAGCACGCCGCGTTCTTCCAGGCGCCGCAGGCGTTCGCTGACGCTGGGCGAGGACAGCCCGGTGATGCCCGCTAGGGCCTTGAGGGACAGCCGCGAGTCGTCCATCAAGGCGGCGATCAATTGCTGGTCGATGGTGTCGATCATGGTCTGTGCCTAATAAGAAAAGGTGAATTCGGGGTTTTGCCTTTTTTAGACGCTGTAGCCGTCGCGGACAGATTGCCATACTGGAGCTTCACTTGAGGAGCTTCAATCATGGATTCATCCATCCGTCGCGGGTCGTGGGAAATGGTCGCTGCCATGCTGATCTCGGGCAGTATTGGCTGGTTTGTGCTGGTGTCTGGCGTGTCGGTGATCGAGGTGGTGTTCTGGCGCTGCGTGATCGGCGCGCTGACACTGTTACTGGTGTGCGCCTGGCTGGGTTACCTGCGTGTAGACCTGCTCAGTTGGGCGAAACTGGGGCTGGCCATGCTCAGCGGCGTGGCCATTGTCGGCAACTGGCTGTTGCTGTTTGAATCCTATTCCCGTGCCTCCATCGCTATCAGCACGGCGGTGTATAACGTGCAGCCGTTTATGTTGGTGATGCTGGCGGCGGTGTTTCTCGGTGAAAAAATCACCGTGCAGAAACTGGCGTGGTTGAGCGTGGCGTTCCTGGGCATGTTGGCGATTGTCACCGCCCATGGCGAGCAAACCGGTGGCGGTGATTATCTGGTAGGCATCGCGCTGGCCCTGGGGGCGGCATTTTTGTATGCGATCGCTGCGCTGATCATCAAGCGCCTCAAGGAAATACCGCCACATTTGATGGCATTGATTCAGGTGGCCACTGGTGCGGTACTACTGGCACCGCTGGTGCCCTGGAATGGCTTGCCTGCGTCCACAAATGCCTGGGCTGCGCTGCTGACCTTGGGGGTCGTGCATACCGGGTTGATGTATGTGCTGCTGTATGGCGCGATCCAGAAATTGCCGACGGCCATTACTGGCGCACTGTCGTTCATCTACCCGATTGCAGCGATCTTTGTGGATTGGATTGCGTTCGGGCATCGCCTGGGGTGGCTGCAATGGCTGGGCGTGGCGGCGATTCTGCTGGCAGCGGCGGGGTTGCAGCGGGGCTGGTGGTGGCCCCGCAACCTGGGTAGGAGCGAGCTTGCTCGCGAAGAAGGTTAACGATGACGCAGCGCATCGGGGTGAAACGCGGCGTTCTCTGGTTTTTCGCGAGCAAGCTCGCTCCTACAGGTGAGGGTTAGTGCGTGCCTTGGTAGATAAGGTTTTCCGGGTTGAAATGCTCCACTGCGCTGCCTGGCTGCGGCAGGCCGAGGATATGCCCCTTGATCTTGCCCACCACGTGCATCTCGCAAGGTTTGCAGTCGAACTTCAAGGTCAACACTTCGTCACCATGGATCAACTGCATCGGCGCCACCTTGGTCTTCACCCCGGTCACGCCCTTGGCCTGTTTAGGGCACAGGTTGAACGAGAAACGCAGGCAGTGCTTGGTGATCATCACCGGCACTTCGCCGGTTTCTTCGTGGGCTTCGAAGGCTGCGTCGATCAGCTTCACACCGTGACGATGGTAGAAGTCCCGGGCCTTCTGGTTGTAGACGTTGGCCAGGAACGACAAGTGCGCCTCAGGGTAAACC
>NZ_WKCD01000519.1:0-1549 GCF_021606625.1 Pseudomonas sp. PA-4-8C | reverse complement strand
GCGCTGTACAAGACCTTTGGCGTGACCCTGGACAATTACCTCAAGGCCCAGGCCGAGATGGTGGCATTGTCCAAACAGGGCAAGGTCGATGAGATGCGCGTCCTGATCAACAGCCGTATCAAGGACGGCACTGACCAGATGGGCGAGCAACTGAACAAGCTGATTGCCATCAATGCGGCCGACGCCAAGCAGGCCGACGAGGATGCCGGGCAAAGCTACGAAGGCGCGATCACCGGTGTAGTGGCAGTCTCCGTGGTGGCGGCATTGCTCACCGTGCTGCTGGCCTGGTTGCTGACCCGCAGTATCGTGACCCCGCTGCGCAAGGCCGTGGAAGTGGCTGAAACCATTGCCGCCGGCAACCTCAGCAAAACCATCGAGGACGATGGCAAGGACGAACCGGCGCGGTTGCTCAGTGCGCTGTCGACCATGCAAGCCAGCCTGCGCCAGACCATCCAGCACATCGCCGGCTCGGCCACGCAACTGGCTTCGGCGGCGGAAGAGTTGAGCGCGGTCACCGAGGAAGCGTCCCGTGGCCTGCAACAGCAGAACAATGAAATCGACCAGGCCGCCACGGCTGTCAATGAGATGACGGCGGCAGTGGAGGAGGTGGCGCGTAACGCGGTTTCCACCTCCGAGGCGTCCGGGCAGTCCAACCAGGCGGCGCGGGAAGGCCGTGATCGGGTGATGGAAACCGTCGGCGCGATCCAGACCATGACCCAGGACGTACAGAATACCTCCGCGATGATTGAAGGCTTGGCCGCTCAGGGCCGGGATATCGGCAAGGTGCTGGATGTGATCCGCGCGATTGCCGAGCAAACCAACCTGCTGGCGCTCAACGCGGCGATTGAAGCCGCCCGTGCCGGCGAGGCCGGACGCGGCTTTGCGGTGGTCGCCGATGAAGTGCGCGCCCTGGCCCATCGCACCGCGCAGTCGACCCAGGAAATCGAGAAAATGGTCGCCGGCATCCAGAACGGCACCGGTGAGGCGGTGCAGTCCATGCAACAAAGCAACCAGCGCAGCCAGACCACCCTGGAAATGGCACGCGCAGCCGGCGCCTCACTGGAACAGATCACGGCATCCATCAGCCTGATCAACGAACGCAACCTGGTGATTGCCAGCGCGTCGGAAGAACAGGCCCAGGTCTCCCGCGAGGTGGACCGCAACCTGGTCAACATCCGTGACCTGGCCACCCAGTCGGCGGCGGGCGCCAACCAGACCAGCGCGGCCAGCCATGAACTGTCGAGGCTGGCGGTGGACTTGAATGGGATGGTGGCCAGGTTCGTCGTCTAACAGCTGCCACAAAACCCTGTGGGAGCTGGCTTGCCTGCGATAGCAAACGAACAGTCAGCACATCATGGGTTGGCTTATCGTTATCGCAGCATAGGTATCTGTAGCGCTCAACGGTAACCACGATGCGAAGCGAGCAGCTCTTGATCTTGCTTTTGATCTGCTTTTGATCTGCTTTTGATCTTAGGCGCCCCGTCAAACCACGCTGGCCGGAATTCGACAGGGATTTGGGGGGTAAACCGGCAGGGATGCCGGTTTAGCC
>NZ_WKCD01000518.1:0-1553 GCF_021606625.1 Pseudomonas sp. PA-4-8C | reverse complement strand
ACTCATGATTGTCTCGCCCCATATGCGTACATGGGGGGGCCGTCAGTTCATCCTCGCCCATTCGTTAACTTTCATATCTTGAGCGTATCAAGCTTACAATATCAAGCATATCCATCTCCTCATAATCGGCATATGCAAGCTTATTAAAAAGATCACAAACACCCTTATTATCCCCAACAACTGATCGCTCTATTGTTTTCAGCATGGAGTACTTCTCTACATAAAATTTCAGGCCATCTCCTTGCTTAGCCAAGCAATTTAGAAAAAGACAGGAAACCTCACTACTACTTAATTGCGCCCTTAATATGTTCGCATAGTTTCTCTGCGATCTATATGATCGCAATGCACGCCTTACTTCCATGCCAACTGGCGGCTTGTTTGGAGCGCCAAACGAAGCACTGCCAAAACCATCAACATATTTCAATATTTGGTAAATATTCCTATAGTAATGACCTACCGACCCGACGTGGTCGTCTAAAAATAATTGCGATTTTTCTCTTACCTCTTTTAGCTGATCATCCAGAGGTATGTATTGGTTTGGCTCCAAATACGACGCTCCGAGATACTTTAACTCAAGGTGCCTAAAAGCATCTTCACCTTCATACACTTTAGCGTTGCTTCCAGCACCCACCCTGATTCTCATACTTTTTGAAAGAGATGAGTGCACTTCAAGCAGCCTGAAAAAAACTGATTCGAAGTTTTGCTGCTTGAAAATAGCACTTTGCTTGATCTGTATATCCTGAGCATCTCTAGCATCTTTACGAGCGAGAGCAAGCTCCTCTCTCTGAAGAGAAAGATTATAAAGCACAGCAATAAGGGCGCAGAAGCTCAATAGCGGATTCAAAATACCGCCAATAAAATCGCCAAGCTGACCCCAATATTGCGCGGTCTCCGGGTGCTTAATTGATATCCACCAAATATCTAACCCGAACTGAAAATGTACGATTACTAACGCGCCCACCATTACAGAAATAATTAAGGCTAGTAACCCAAGAAGGTAGATGTAATTTCTACGCATCCAATCCCATCGGTCCGGCTTCCTTACCCGCGTCGAAAATCCCATCGTGCTTACCATTTGGATAAAGCGCTGACTATACCGGCCAGGAGCCACCATGCCCATTACTTTGGGCATGCGTGCCGCCTGGTTCGCCGAGATTGAGCCGTTCCCCTCGGCGGTCCTGGCCCATCACTACCCCGACTTTCCGAACAACGGGGACATGACCATTCTGACGGACTTAGTACGCACAGACGCGGACAAAGGCGTTACAGCAAGCGTGGCAGCAAAGAACCTCGGCATGCACATCAAGCGCGTGACGCTGATCGCCCAGGAGAACGGCTTCAAGTTCGCCGACACCCCATGAAGCGCATCAACAACCAGGTGCGACAGCGCCGGCGGCAGGAATGGCTTGATTTGCCCGCACATGAAATCGAAGAGGTAGGCCATGGCCAAGGACAACGCGCAGATCCAGCGGGACAAGCGGGCGAAAGAGAAGGCGCTGCGCGACAGGATCGGCGCCGAGAAGCGAACGATGATTGTCTCGAAAGCGCTCGAT
>NZ_WKCD01000517.1:0-1555 GCF_021606625.1 Pseudomonas sp. PA-4-8C | reverse complement strand
ACCGTGCAGTTGCAAGACAAGGACGGCAAGCCAGTCGGCGAAGCGGTCGTCCTTGATGACAAAGGCCAGGGCGTAATCAAGCTGCCACAGGAAGTGGGCGGCGAGTCGGTAGGTATTGTGGCCAAGGACGATGGTCAGCAGTCGCCGGCCGCAACCGTTGACGTTCCGCTGCTCAAGCCGCAGCCAGGTGTAGTTGATGCTGAAAAAGGTGAATTGCCGGTCACCGGTAAGCCGGGTTCGACCGTGCAATTGCAGGACAAGGACGGCAAGCCCGTCGGCGAAGCCGTCGTTCTGGATGACAAAGGCCAGGGCGTAATCAAGCTGCCACAGGGAGTGGGCGGCGAGTCGGTAGGTATTGTGGCCAAGGACGATGGTCAGCAGTCGCCCGTCGCGACTGTTACCGTTCCGCCATTGAAGCCAACGTTGAGTGAGGTTGATCCGCAAACCGGCAAGGTTGAAGTCACCGGCAAACCGGGCGCAACCGTGCAGTTGCAGGACAAGGGTGGCAAGCCCGTCGGTACGCCAGTGACGTTGGACGGCCAGGGTAAAGGCGAAATCCAAATTCCGACCACGGTTAGCGGCCAGGCGGTGTCTGCGGTGCAGAAAGTAGATGGCGTTGATTCGCTGCCGTCTGCCGCCGTTACCGTTCCACTGCTCAAGCCTGTGTTGGGTGCTGTGGATGCAGACAAAGGCGAACTGCCGGTCACCGGCAAACCTGGCTCGAATGTGCAATTGCAGGACAAGGACGGCAAGCCAGTCGGTACTCCGGTCACTCTGGACGATAAAGGTCAGGGCGTGATCAAGCTGCCACAAGGTGTGGGCGGTGAGTCCGTAGGCGTGGTCGCCAATGCCGATGGTCAGCAGTCGCCAGTGGCGACCGTTACCGTTCCGCCATTGAAGCCAACGCTGAGTGAAGTTGATCCGCAAACCGGCAAAGTTGAAGTCACCGGCAAGCCGGGTGCGACCGTGCAGTTGCAAGACAGCACCGGCAAACCGATCGGTTCGCCAGTGACCTTGGACGCTCAGGGTAAAGGCGAAATCCAGATCCCGACCACGGTCAGCGGTCAGGCGGTGTCTGCGGTACAGAAAGTAGACGGCGTTGATTCACTGGCATCTGCTGCCGTTACTGTTCCACTGCTCAAGCCGCAGCCGGGTGAAGTCGATGCCGAAAAAGGCGAACTGCCGATCACCGGCAAACCTGGCTCGACCGTGCAGTTGCAAGACAAAGACGGCAAGCCCGTCGGCGAAACGGTCATCCTGGATGACAAAGGCCAAGGTGTAATCAAACTGCCACAGGAAGTGGGTGGTGAGTCGGTGGGTATTGTGGTCAAGGACGATGGCCAGCAGTCGCCAGTGGCGACCGTTGCTGTGCCACCATTGAAACCAACGCTGAGTGAAGTTGATCCGCAAACCGGCAAGGTTGAAGTTACCGGCAAACCGGGCGCAACCGTGCAATTGCAAGACAGCGCAGGCAAACCGATCGGTTCGCCAGTGACCTTGGACGCTCAAGGCAAAGGCGAAATCCAAATCCCGACCACGGTCAGCGGCCAGGCGG
>NZ_WKCD01000516.1:0-1561 GCF_021606625.1 Pseudomonas sp. PA-4-8C | reverse complement strand
GTATCAGTCAGTATATGTGGTGACTGATTCACCGCTTTCGCGAGCAAGCCCGCTCCCACATTAGATTGCATCGCCCTATCCACCACTCTAATAACAAGGACCTCCCCATGCGCGCACTCGCCGCCTTGAGCCGCTTCGTCGGCAACACCTTCGCCTACTGGGTGTTGATCTTCGCCGTTGTCGCCTTTCTCCAACCCAGCTGGTTCATTGGCCTGAAAAGCGCCATCGTCCCACTGCTGGGCCTGGTGATGTTCGGCATGGGGTTGACCTTGAAACTGGAAGACTTCGCCGAAGTCGCTCGCCGCCCCTGGCGCGTGGCCTTGGGCGTGGTCGCGCATTTCGTGATCATGCCGGGCGTGGCATGGTTGCTGTGCCAGGCGTTCCATTTGCCAGCGGAAATAGCCGTTGGCGTGATCCTGGTCGGCTGTTGCCCAAGTGGCACGTCGTCCAATGTCATGACCTGGCTGGCCCGGGGTGACCTGGCGTTATCGGTGGCGATTGCCGCGGTCACCACCCTCCTCGCTCCGCTGCTCACACCGGCATTGATCTGGCTGCTGGCCTCGGCCTGGCTTCCGGTGTCGTTCATGGAGCTGTTCTGGTCGATCCTGCAAGTGGTGCTGCTACCCATTGTACTGGGCGTGGTCGCGCAGCGCTTGCTCGGTGATCGGGTAAGGCATGCGGTGGACGTGCTGCCACTGGTGTCGGTGGTCAGCATTGTGATCATCGTCGCGGCCGTGGTTGCCGCAAGCCAAGGCAAGATTGCCGAGTCGGGCCTGCTGATCATGGCCGTGGTGATGTTGCACAACAGCTTCGGTTACCTGTTGGGCTACTTCACCGGGCGCCTGTTCAAGCTGCCCCTGGCGCAACGCAAGTCGCTGGCCCTGGAAGTGGGCATGCAGAACTCCGGCCTGGGCGCCGCCTTGGCCAGCGCACACTTTTCGCCGCTGGCGGCGGTACCCAGTGCGCTCTTCAGCGTCTGGCACAATATTTCCGGAGCGTTGCTGTCGACCTACTTCCGGCGCATGAGCGAGAAGGAAGACCGTCGCGCGCTGGAAACCATGCCGTAACTTGATCGCACGGTCCAATTTCGGCACTCTACCGAACTTCGCGGGGACGACCTCGCGACGCTATCAAGCGCTTACCCGGGGACGACCCCACTTTGATAGAAGCGAGGTCATCATGTCCTGGATCATTCTGTTTTTTGCCGGGTTGTTTGAAGTGGGCTGGGCCGTCGGCCTGAAGTACACCGACGGGTTCAGCAAGCCACTGCCCACCGCCCTGACCATTGCCGCCATGGCCGTCAGCCTTGGGCTATTGGGGCTGGCCATGAAGGAACTGCCGCTGGGTACCGCCTATGCCATCTGGACCGGCGTGGGGGCCGTAGGCACGGTGATTGCCGGGATTATCCTGTTTGGGGAGTCCATGGCGCTGTTTCGGTTGGCCAGTGTGGCGTTGATTATTTGTGGGTTGATTGGCCTCAAGATCTCGACATAAGCCACTATCGCTATCGCAGGCAAGCCAGCTCCCACAGTTTGAATTGTGAATACAGTCAAATGTGGGA
>NZ_WKCD01000515.1:0-1563 GCF_021606625.1 Pseudomonas sp. PA-4-8C | reverse complement strand
TGGTAGAGGTGGTTCTGTTGCTGGGTGACCGCGTGGGCGTGTAGGCGGTGTTGGTCGTCGTAGTGGTAGTGGCTGAGCAGTTGGCCTTGCTGGCGCTGATGTTCGCGGCCGCTGTTGAAGAGATGTGAGGTGAGCACCTCACCGTTGAGTTCGACGGTGGCGAGGTGGCCGCCTTTATCGTGGTTGAAGGTGACGCGGTTGTTGTCTGGCAGGCACAGGTTTTTCAGTTGCCCACAGGCGTCGTAGCCGTAGCGCAGGGTGCCCCAGCCTTGGTGTTCGGCGGTGAGGCGGTTTTGGCGGTCGTATTCGTAGGCCAACGCCCAGTGACCGTCTTCGACGCTGAGGAGGTTGCCTTGGCGGTCGTAGGCGTAGTCGACAACGTTGCTGTCGGGCAGGGTTTTTCTTACGAGGCGCCCGGCGTGGTCGCGCTCGTAACGGGTGATGAGCTGACTGCCATCGTCGCCGTATTCGGATTTCTCCAGCAGGTTGCCGTTGAGGTCGTAGGCGTAGGCGGTGCGCTGGCCGTCGAAGCCGGTTTCCTGGCGGATCAGGCCGTTGGGGTGGTAGTCGAGTTGGTAGGTTTCGCCGGCTTCGTTTTCGATCTCGGTGAGCAGCAGCCGTGTGTTGTCGTAGCGGTACTTGACCTGGGTGCCGTCGGCGTTGAGACGGCGGCTGATCAGGTGCAGGCCGTCGGCGTATTCGTAGCGGGTGACGTGGCTGAGTTCGTCGCGTTCGGCGATGATTTTGCCGTAGGGGTTGTAGCTGAATTCGCGTGTGGCGCCGCCTGGCAAGACGAGGCGAATCAGCCGACCGACGCTGTCCCATTCATAAACGGTCTGCGCGCCGTGTTCATCCTCACGGGCAACCTGTCGCCCCAAGTCGTCATAGCGATAACGCTTGATCCCACCCTGGGGCAATTGCTCCTCCAGCAACTGCCCACGCTCGTTCCACACCAGCCGATGACAACTGCTGTCCGGGTACCAAATCCCCGTCAGTTGCCCCTGTTTGTTGTAGCTGTAGTCAGTCGAATGGCCATCGGGATCAGTCTTGCGAATGACATCGCCTTGGTCATTACGCTCATATTTCCAGACCGCCTCCCCACGGCGCACAACCCGTACGAACCCATTGTCATGCTCGTAGGAAGTCGGCTCATCATCCCCCGGAAACAGCGCCACCAAACGTCCAGCGTCGTCATATTGATAGGCCGTCACCGCGCCCATCGGGTCTTGCTCGACGGTCAGCCGGCCTTTGTCATCGTAAGATTTGTAATGCTGAGCGCCGTCCGGATCGATGCGCTGCACCAACCGCGCCCGCTGGTCATGGACATACACCTCCTGGCTACCATCGGCGTTATGCACGGTGACACGCCCGTCATCCCCCCAGGCATAACGCGTGTCCATCTGCGAAAAACTTGCCCAATGCCGCACACAGCGTGACGCCTTGCCAGCGTGTTCCCATTCCCAAAAGAAGCTCGCTCCGCCGGCCAGTTGGCGTTCAAGAATGACGTGCTGATCGTCGTACCGATAACGCTCGCTTTCTCCGACAGCATTGGTCGCGCAAACC
>NZ_WKCD01000514.1:0-1569 GCF_021606625.1 Pseudomonas sp. PA-4-8C | reverse complement strand
GCCAACCAGAAGGTTGGGCACTCATGGACGCGCCAAGAAATGCTGCGAAGGTAAAAAGCGGGCCTGGTACGGCCTGTGCTAAACCATATCCGGCAAGAAACGTGTCATTGGCTACCCATCCGTTCGGTACGGTCGCCGACTGAAGCAACGGCAGCACAACATGCCCACCTCCGAAAACTAATGACCCAGCGCGGAAGAAGGCGTTTACCACAGCTAATGCTTGTGAGGGCCACAGCTGAACCAGCAATGGCAGACCAACTAACAAGCCGAGGAACACCAGCAAAGACACCACACCGACTTTCCTACTCACCGATACCGGCAAAGACTCCGTAGCCTGGTTCTGATCGGTTCTGAAGAGGATCAATCCTATGATGGCGCCGAAGAAAATCACGCCGATCTGTCCCCAGGCATGCGGCCAAAGGAGTGCAGCATAAGCAGCAAACACGGCGATAGTTATTCGAGGCGCGTCAGTGCAAAGACTACGGCCCATACCCCAGACGGCTTGAGCAACGACAGCCACCGCGACAATTTTAAGACCGTGCAAAAGACCGCTCGGAAACGCGCCTCCCCACGCGGACATACCCTGAGCGAATAAAACCAGGATTATTGCCGAAGGCAATGTGAAACCTGCCCACGCAGCGACTGCTCCAAGAAACCCGGCGCGAGATAGTCCTAAACCTATGCCAACCTGGCTACTGGCGGGCCCCGGCAAGAACTGGCATAGGGCAATCAAATCCCCATAACTGCGCTCGCTCAGCCATTGGCGTCGAGCAACGAATTCTTCGCGAAAGTAAGCTAGATGCGCAATCGGGCCTCCAAAAGAGGTGAGTCCTAGTCGCAGGAACACCAGAAAAACCGTCCAAGGGGAGTCAGTCTTGACCACCGTTGCACTACCTTCGGCTGACAATATTCACCCCTCCCAAAATGATTGCGGTACGAAACCAAATACTATGGAGCCAACTAAACATGGGCTAAACGATGGCCTTCCTTAGACATACGAGGCTAACCCTGCGAGTGAATGTGAACTTGGTTTCATAATGTACCAACCTAATCGAAAAGCCAGCTAGAGACCTAAGCGGGTCTCGCGAGATACTTAAGGCTATCCCCTCGCATCACTCGCAAACTTTGCTCAAAAACCTGCTCTTCAGCTAGCTCTCTTTCAGCATTCAATGCTCGTGGAGCTTGACACGGAGTCGCAATCAACGGCGGCTTCAATGTATACTGACGGTTCTGCATACCCTTTGAGCTACAGGAACATCAGCATGACTGTACTCCAAACGATCTACTGGCAGCCTACGCCGCCTTAGCGCTACGCCCCCTCGCAACACCTTGCTTCCGCTAGCTTCGCTCGCGGGTGCGCACTGCTGTACGCCCGGTTTTACACCTAAAGCACACAGCGAAAAAATCCTCAAAATTTGAATTTGTATCGATTCGCTCGCCGTCCGTTTGGCGTGCGCGATGCTTTGCCTTGGATATTTCTATGCTGCAAAAAATTAAACAAACGTGGTTTTCCAACGTTCGCGGAGACGTGCTCGCGGGAATCGTAGTCGCACTCGCGCTGATTCCGGA
>NZ_WKCD01000513.1:0-1571 GCF_021606625.1 Pseudomonas sp. PA-4-8C | reverse complement strand
ACACAGTTTTGGAAGCACCGTAGGGACTGAGGTCACCAAAAGGCGGTTTGTGTAAATACCCACCATAGTGATCTTCCCGTTGATTTCCTGCCGTATATCGTCACAGAAAACCGAATAGGCGTATCGATTCATTTGCTTTCCTTTTCAAAATTCAGCCTAGCTTGCCGGTCCATCGCATCGCTGACAACATCAAGAGAAACTCCGAGCGCACCACTCAGTCGCTTGCAAGTTGACAGCGCAGGGTCATGCCGACCGCTTTCGATTTTCGCAATTTGTGGCTGGCTAGTACCGATAGCTACCGCCAGCTGCTTCTGGGTAAGTCCAGCCCTTAGCCTGAGAGTGCGAATCGTGGCCCCGTCTTCTGCATAAAAGGTATCCGCAACCCAAGATCGAGACTCCGCGAAGCCGGCAGCATGAACGGGATCCGTTTCAAGCTCTGCCATAAATTGGTCGAATTCGGTGTGCAGTTCTGCGGCAGCCGATGTGTGCACTGGAAGCTTGAATTGGAGAATTACCGGTGGGGCGCCTGAGGCAGATTTACCTGGCTCACCAGTAAAACTCTTCGAGTGATCGGTAGGAAGCGAAAATACGCCGAGAGACTGGATGGTCTGTGTCATAGTCAAAATCTTTCTCAACAATAGCAAGCACGAAATATTGCTTTTTCTGCGGAAGAAACGCGTAAACCAGTCGATACTCAAGGCCTTTCTCAACCAAGGAAAGATCTCGGAGTCGCCAGAGGTTTAACCCGTTTTTCTGAGCCTCAGCCCACATCTTCACGTTGAAAAAAGCATCCCTTTTTGGCTTATTCGGCCATACCCCATAATTTTGCTGGGAAAGCCTGTCCAACAAATCCTGATTGGACCTGAGCTCCTCAATCAGTTCTCGCGTCCGGTAAACGACCAGAGGATCTATCGCTAATATCCTTTTAAAGTCGATCACCAGATCATTGTGAGGGATCAGTTCATACACTATATCGACCTGGGTATATTTATTCAAGTTCAGTCCATTGCCTTGATCATTCAAGACGTCATCCCAGTAAGCTGTCGCGCGGCCTACAACATCCCGCCTCGCCACACCACGCGGCCAATTATTCGAACCTCGTTTATCTCCCCATCACGCAGCGTCTCGTCGCCGTAGCGCGCCTTGTCTGGGTTGTCGCTGCGAATGATCCAGCCGTCGAAGTCTGACTTCACCAAGCGCTTTACGATCGTGCCCTTTGATTCGCTCTGCATGGCGAATATCTGGCCGTCCTTCGGTTCCACTCTCGATTCATCTACCAGCAGCACGTCGCCGTCATTGATGGTTGGCTCCATGCTGTGCCCGTTCGCGTAGATCACGTCCAGGTTCTTCTGGTTGAGGTTATTTGCGCGAAGCCAGGCCGACTTAAATGCCATGACGCCGCGGATCTCGACGTGCGGGTTGTCGTCCCCGTCGCCAGTTGATCCGCGCGCTGTCAGTTGCAGGACGCCGGTGTAGCCGGATTCATCGTTCAGATCGAAGCTGCGCGGGGGAGTGCGACCCTCAACAATCGCCGGACGCGCAGATTCGCGCATTTCGCCACGACCATATTC
>NZ_WKCD01000512.1:0-1579 GCF_021606625.1 Pseudomonas sp. PA-4-8C | reverse complement strand
ATCGAACCCGCCGCTTGGCTCAAGGATACGCTGGAAAAACTACCCAGCTGGCCCAACAGCCGGATCGATGAGCTATTACCCCTCGCGCCTCAACCTGAGTAAAGGTGGGGCGGCTGGACGCTTACGGCTGAGCATAGGAGCGGCATAGATCAATTCAAATAGGAAATTTCTGACAGCATTTTTAGTCAGGATGCTTCTGGCCCAGTGGGCATCCGTAAGAACGCCTACGAGCCCTGGGAAATTTCCTACGCGACGCTGGGAAACGCCCTTCGGTCTATTTCCCTGTTCAGCAATCACTATTCGCTCAGTTCAACTGCCCGTCACATGCCTATGCCGTGATCTTGTCTTCCAGCTTCTGCTGCGTCAGGTATTACGTTTTTGAAGGGGCCTCGCAGTTGAAGCCTGATCAGGTGCTTCTCGAGCGCATGTGCTGCGAGACGAAGGTGCCGTTTACCCCATTGTGAATATGTTGTTGAGAAAGGATCTGTGATGACCGAAGTATTTGTTTTTGATAAAAAAACCCAGGCCCAAACAATGGCTTTTGGCGCAGAGGTAGTGCTTGAGGCTGCCTCGGTTGTGGTTATTGGCGTCAGCCGGGCTTCTATCAAGCAAATGACCCGAAAAGGTCAGTCGCTGGTGATTGAATTGGCCGGCAACGAAAAACTGGTCATCAAGAACTACTTCGACAAATTTGAAGGCCAAGAAAATTCTCTGAGCCTCAATGAAGACGGGCAGCTGTTTGAGGCGGCCATCGATGAGTCAGTCGGTTTGGGCGACCAATTGGTTGTGAGTTTTGAGCCGTTTCAGCCAGCGACAGCCGTAGCTGTGGGCGAAAGCTCCATTCTAGGGCAGGTGGGAGCAACCTTTGAGGGGCTGTCTCCACTGAGTAAAGCAGGCCTGTTGGCCGGCGCTGCACTGGGTATTTTTGCGCTCACTCAAGGGGGCAAGGGCGGTTCAAACAAGCACCACAGCGCGCCGGCACCCGTGGATACCACTGCGCCGGATGCGCCTCAGATTAAAGTCAGTACCCAGGCTGATGGGAAAATGGCGGTGAGTGGCACCGCGGAGGCGGGGAGTCGGGTGGACTTTACCTTTCCCGATGGTTCCAAAATCAGTGTGACTGCCAACTCCGGCGGTAGCTTCAATTTTGTCAGCGATGTGCCGCAGCCCAATGGCCCCTACAGTGCGACGGCAACGGATGCCGCAAAGAACACCAGTAAGCCAACAACGGGCAACTTCACCGCCGACTCGACAACTGACACCACGCCACCTGCCAAGGCTACCGACCTGGTGACCAGCACCGAATCCGACGGCAAGATGACCGTCGGTGGCAAAGCCGAGCCGGGCAGCACCGTCGAGGTTAAGTTCCCGGACGGTACCACCGGCACCACCGTAGCCAAGCCGGATGGCAGCTTTGAGCTGACCAGCGAAACGCCACAACCGAACGGCGAGTTCACCACCACGGTGACCGATGCGGCGGGTAATAAAGGTGAGTCGGTAACGGGCGAATTCGTTGCCGATCCAACCGCTGACACCACGCCTCCGGGCAAGGCCACCGACCTGGTGACTAGCACCGAAT
>NZ_WKCD01000511.1:0-1591 GCF_021606625.1 Pseudomonas sp. PA-4-8C | reverse complement strand
ACCAGTACCAGGAGGTGATGGAGGTCAACCCCAAATACGCCCAGGACCCGATCACCCTCAACCAGATGCAGGTGATCACCGCCGACGGCGCACGGGTGCCGTTGTCGACCATTGCCCATTATGAGAACAGCCTGGCCGACGACCGCGTCAGCCATGAAGGCCAGTTTGCTTCGGAGAATATCGCCTTCGACATGGCGCCCGGGGTCACGGTGGAGCAGGGCACGGCGGCCATCGAGCGTGCGATTGCCAAGGTCGGGCTGCCCGAAGACGTGATCGCCAAGATGGCAGGCACTGCCGATGCGTTCGCCGCGACCCAGAAAGGCCAGCCGTTCATGATTCTCGGCGCGCTGGTGGCGGTGTACCTGGTGCTGGGTATTTTGTATGAAAGCTACATTCACCCGCTGACCATCTTGTCTACGTTGCCGTCGGCCGGTGTCGGTGCGTTGTTGGCGATCTACTTGCTGGGCGGCGAGTTCAGCCTGATCTCCTTGCTGGGCTTGTTCCTGTTGATCGGCGTGGTGAAGAAAAACGCGATCCTGATGATCGACCTGGCGCTGCAACTGGAACGCAACGACGGCATGAGCCCGCTGGAGTCGATCCGCAGCGCCTGCCTGTTGCGCCTGCGGCCGATCCTGATGACCACCCTGGCCGCGATCCTCGGTGCCTTGCCGTTGCTGCTCGGCAGCGGCGACGGCGCGGAAATGCGTCACCCGCTGGGCCTGACCATCATTGGCGGCCTGGTGTTCAGCCAGATCCTGACCCTTTACACCACCCCGGTGGTTTACCTTTACCTGGACCGCGCGCGCCACCGCTTCAACGCCTGGCGCGGCGTGCGTACCGATGCTGCCCTGGACACTGCGCTATGACCGACCCAACCCAATCCCCCGTAGCTGCGGGCCTGCTGTGGCGAGGGAGCTTGCTCCCGCTGGGCTGCGAAGCGGCCCCAAAAAAGCCTGGGAGTGCTTCGCCCTCCAGCGGAAGCAAGCTCCCTCGCCACAATAAAGCTGTCGGCAATGGCATGAAGTTATTGGCGATGATGATCTGCGGGTTAATGCTCAGCGCCTGCGCCATTGGCCCTGACTACAAACGCCCGGAGGTCATCGAGCCGGTGCAATTCAAGGAGGCCCAGGGCTGGCGCCAGGCCAACCCCAGCGACTCCCTGGCCCGCGGCGCCTGGTGGGAGCTGTACGGTGACCGTCAACTCAACGACCTGGTGGTGCGCCTCAACGCCTCCAACCAGACCGTCGCCCAGGCCGAAGCGCGTTTTCGTCAGGCAAAGGCCCTGGTGCGCAGCTCACGCGGGGCGTTTTACCCCAGCGTTGACCTGAGCGTTGGCAAAACCCGCGCCAGCCAGGGCACCGGCAGCAGCAGTGCCAGTCTCAGCAGTTCCAGTAGCGGAATTCGCGACACCCTTAACGCCCAGTTAGGCGTGAGTTGGGAAGCCGATATCTGGGGCAAATTGCGCCGTGGCCTGGAGGCCAACGAAGCCAGCGCCGAGGCAAGCTCGGCCGACCTGGCCGCAATGCGCCTGAGCCAACAGTCGGAACTGGTGCAAAGCTACCTGCAATTGCGGGTCATGGACGAGCAGACG
>NZ_WKCD01000510.1:0-1623 GCF_021606625.1 Pseudomonas sp. PA-4-8C | reverse complement strand
ACTTTGCCGCTTTTGCAAAGTGAGCCGCCGTCAGGGCGGAACCCTAAGTAGCCGTTACCGCAGCAATGGATATGTACCCAATCCAACTGTGTTGACTGCCAGGCCGCCTTCGCGAGCAAGCCCGCTCCCACAGTTTTGACCGCGGGGTGTCAGGGAGATAGGTGTCGGCTGGCGGGCCGTCATCGCAGGCAAGCCAGCTCCCACATTTGGATTACAGGGCGTCAGGCAGCACTGCGAATCTTGTGCAAAGCATCCGCCACCCATTGACCAAACGCATCCACCGGCCCTTGCAGGTTGCCGAGAAAATGCGGATAGATCAGCCACAAATCCATCACCGGCTTGAAGTCCTTGAGGGGCATCGCCGCCAGCTGCTCGCGATGAGCACTGCGTTCCAGCAACGGACGTGGCACCAGGCCAAGGCCGAGGCCATCGGCCACCAAGCCCAGTTGCAGTTCAGTGCCAAAGGTTTCCAGGTTCACCCGCAGCGCCAGGCCCTGGTCAGACAAGGTGCGCTGCAACCCCGCACGGAACCCGCAGCCGTCCGGATTAAGAATCCAACCGCTCTGGTACACGTCAGCCAGCTTGCACGGCTTCTTCGGCAGTTGCGCCTTGGCACACACCACCACCAACTCCATCTTGCCGATGGACTCACCCACTAGGTTGTCCGGGAAGATCTTGCCCGCAGGGAACAACGCCACCGCCGCATCCAGTTCGCCGCGTTCGATCTTGCCGACCAATTGGCTGCCCCAGCCGGTGGCAACCTGGGCGCGCAAGTCGGCGTATTCGCTGCGCAGGTGCTTGAGCGCGTCCAGCAGCACCACATCGCCGATGGTCTGCGGTACACCCAGGCGTAGCACGCCGGTGGGCGGAGCATCGGTGGCCACCAGTTCGCGCAGGGCATCCATCTCACGCAGGATCAACCGACATTGCTCATAAACGCGGGTACCGATCAGCGTCGGCTTGAGCGGCTTGGTATTGCGGTCGAACAGCTCCACCCCCAGTGCCTGCTCGAAGTTCTGCACGCGGCGGGTGATGGCTGGCTGGGTCAGCTGCAACGACGCGGCGGCATGGCTGATGGACTGGCAACGAATCACTTCGACAAAGGCATCGATATCGTCAATTTTCATTTGGGCCGCACATACAGATCAGTCATTAAGATGTGCGTGAAGCATAGTGGCCGCACACAGGTCTGGATAGCCCACCCAGTGATAAATAACGTCTAACGCTATTCAAACCGGTTCTAAATTACCTTCGGCTATAAGCTAATCATTAAAAAATAGCATATTAAAAATAAACATTATGCTTAGATAAAAGCACACCAACAGCCCGATGGAATGGTCATGACCCAGGCCCGACACCCCGAGAGACTCAGAGCCTTCATAGGCGCCCTGGCGGAATTGATCGACGGCAACCCGCGTGAAGGCGACCTGCTGCACCGTGGCGGCAAGCTGCTGGCGCAACTGGTCAGCCACGATGATTGGCTGCCCGACGAATTCGCCCAACCCGACCCCGAGCGCTATCAGCAATTTTTGCTGCATGCCGATTCGCGCCAGCGCTTCAGCGTGGTCAGCTTTGTGTGGGGGCCGGGGCAACGCACGCCGATTCATGACCACAGGGTGTGGG
>NZ_WKCD01000051.1:0-26931 GCF_021606625.1 Pseudomonas sp. PA-4-8C | reverse complement strand
CCAATAATGATGGCGTCGAATGAAATAGTTGGAATGTTAGCCATGAATCAGATACCCCAAAGAATCTGCACACCCCAGACGAAGTAAGCGAACATCGCGACGCCGCATACTGCCTGGAAGAGGAAACGTACTGCAGTCGCGGACTTGCCCAGCGCCATCGGCGTCAGGTAGTCAGTCGCGATGGTCCACATGCCAACCCAGGCGTGAGCGCCCAGGGCTACAAGGGCCAGCAGACTGAAGATTCGCATCGCATTGTGGGAAAACAGGCCGTGCCATTGCTCATAGCCGATGCCCGGGTTTGCGACGAGGTATCCGATCAGGAAAATGAAATAAGCCGCGAGAACGACCGCAGACACACGCTGTGCCATCCAGTCATAGAGGCCCGAACGCGACAGATTCGTTACGCTGGTTACCATATCCAAACTCCTGCCAGAACGATCAGCACCACGGAAATGGCGATGATGATTTTCGAGCCCAGGCGGCCGCCTTCCAGCGTCTCACCGATGCCCATGTCCATGATCAAGTGGCGCACACCGGCTACCAGGTGATACAGAAGAGAGGACAGGAGGCCCCATGCTACGAACTTGGCCAGCGGGCTGGTCAAGCATGCCTTCACCTCGGCGTATCCTTCCTCGGAACCCAGGGATTTGCTCAATGCATAAAGCATGATGCCCAAGCCCAGGAACAGGATGATGCCGGAAACACGGTGCAGGAACGACGTAACGCCGGTGATGGGGAGTTTGATGGTCCTTAGGTCTAGGTTTACAGGTCGTTGGCTATTCACGGCTTTTTTTCACACTGAAGAGCCCCTAACAATCAGGGCAAAGTTGTTGGGGAGTGCGACTGGTCAGGTAAGCACCACCCAGGGAGTGCGACCCCCAATGAAAGCAAGCCCAAAAGCCCTTGGCGGTCGGTGGCCGAGTATAGACAGTTAGGTTACTAATGACAACGCGCACACCTCACCCTAATAGCTGATTGCGCTGGCGGGATAAAAGGCGTAAATGGCAGGCAATTTCGACGAAAAAGTACGGTTAAAGCCTTCTGGCGCAAGACTTTAGGCAAATTGACATCTGGATTTATATCAATATAGTGGTGCGGGCCCTGCGTGGGGGGTCTGTCTGATGATTTGAAGCATAAATAGGAGGCCACATGGCTGACAAAAAAGCGCAGTTGATCATCGAGGGCGCAGCCCCCGTCGAGCTGCCCATTTTAACCGGCACCGTTGGTCCCGATGTTATCGACGTAAGGGGCCTGACGGCCACGGGCCGTTTTACTTTCGACCCAGGCTTCATGTCGACCGCTTCCTGCGAGTCGAAGATCACCTATATCGATGGTGATAATGGCATTCTGCTTCATCGCGGCTACCCGATCGAGCAACTGGCTGAAAAGTCGGACTACCTGGAAACCTGCTACCTGCTGCTAAATGGCGAATTGCCAACAGCCGAGCAGAAAGCCCAGTTCGTCAGCACCGTGAAGAACCACACCATGGTTCACGAGCAGTTGAAGACCTTCTTCAACGGCTTCCGTCGCGACGCCCACCCGATGGCCGTCATGTGCGGTGTAGTAGGCGCCCTGTCGGCCTTCTATCACGACTCCCTGGACATCAATAACCCGCAGCATCGCGAAATTTCCGCGATCCGCCTGGTTGCCAAGATGCCGACCCTGGCCGCAATGGTTTACAAGTACTCCATGGGCCAACCCATGATGTACCCGCGCAACGACCTGACGTACGCGGAAAACTTCCTGCACATGATGTTCAACACCCCGTGCGAGATCAAACCGATCAGCCCGGTGCTCGCCAAGGCCATGGACCGGATCTTCATCCTCCACGCCGACCACGAGCAGAACGCTTCCACCTCTACCGTGCGCCTGGCGGGCTCTTCGGGTGCCAACCCGTTCGCCTGTATTGCCGCCGGTATCGCCGCACTGTGGGGCCCTGCCCACGGCGGTGCGAACGAAGCCGTATTGACCATGCTCGATGAAATCGGCGATGTGTCCAACATCGACAAATTCATCGCCAAGGCCAAGGACAAGAACGACTCGTTCAAGTTGATGGGCTTCGGTCACCGGGTCTACAAGAACCGCGACCCGCGCGCCACCGTCATGAAGCAGACCTGCGACGAAGTGCTGAAGGAACTGGGCATCAAGAACGATCCGCAACTCGAACTGGCCATGCGCCTGGAAGAGATCGCCCTGACCGACCCGTACTTCATCGAACGCTCGCTGTACCCGAACGTCGACTTCTACTCGGGGATCATCCTCAAGGCGATCGGCATTCCAACCAGCATGTTCACCGTGATCTTCGCCCTGGCGCGGACCGTGGGCTGGATCTCCCACTGGAAAGAAATGCTCTCCAGCCCGTACAAGATTGGCCGCCCGCGCCAGCTGTACACCGGCTACGAGTCGCGTGACATCACCAAGCTGGAAGATCGCAAATAAGCACTTAACTGCTTGTTTGTCATGAGAACGGCCTCCCTTAGTGGAGGCCGTTTTTGTTCGTGTGGCCTGATCTAACGCCATCGCAGGCAAGCCAGCTCCCACAGCCGATCGGGTTCACACAGTCAACCTGTGGGAGCCGGGCTTGCCCGAGATGAGGCCGGCCCAGGCAACACAAAAGACCCAGGCAAAAAAATACCCCGGCCTTGCGACCGGGGTATCTCTTATGCAACTGACGACTTAGTGATTAACCGCCCCACTCGCCCCCAGGCCAGTCTGCGAACGCACAAACTGTGGGAAGTACAGCGCGCGCTCTTTCTCTGCCGCCGCCGACTTGTCGGTGATGGAGAAGAACCAGATGCCGACGAACGCAATGATCATCGAGAACAGCGCCGGGTACTCGTACGGGAAGATCGCCTTTTCATGGTGCAGGATCGAGACCCAGATGGTCGGGCCAAGGATCATCAGGCCCACGGCGCTGATCAAGCCCAGCCAGCCGCCAATCATGGCGCCACGGGTGGTGAGGTTTTTCCAGTACATGGAAAGCAGCAGCACCGGGAAGTTACAGCTGGCGGCGATGGAGAACGCCAGGCCGACCATGAACGCAATGTTCTGGCTTTCGAACAGGATACCCAGGCCGATGGCCAATACACCCAAGGCTACGGTGGTGATCTTCGACACGCGAATCTCGTCCTTCTCGTTGGCCTTGCCTTTCTTGATCACGCTGGCATACAGGTCATGGGACACCGCCGAAGCACCCGCCAGGGTCAAGCCGGCAACCACCGCCAGGATGGTGGCAAACGCCACAGCCGAGATGAAGCCCAGGAAGATACTGCCGCCCACCGCGTTGGCCAGGTGCACCGCCGCCATGTTGTTGCCACCGAGCAAGGCGCCCGCTGCGTCCTTGAACGCCGGGTTGGTGCTGACCAGCAGGATCGCGCCGAAGCCGATGATGAAGGTCAGGATATAGAAGTAGCCGATGAAGCCGGTTGCGTACAGCACGCTCTTACGCGCTTCCTTGGCGTCGCTCACCGTGAAGAAGCGCATCAGGATGTGCGGCAGGCCAGCGGTACCGAACATCAGTGCCAGGCCCAGGGAGAATGCCGAGATCGGGTCTTTCACCAGGCCGCCGGGGCTCATGATCGCCTCACCTTTGGGGTGAACCTTGATCGCCTCGGAGAACAGCATGTTGAAGTCGAAGTTGACGTGCTTCATCACCATCAGCGCCATGAACGAGGCACCGGACAGCAACAGTACCGCCTTGATGATCTGCACCCAGGTGGTCGCCAACATACCGCCGAACAGCACGTACATGCACATCAGGATACCCACCAGGATCACCGCCACATGGTAATCAAGGCCAAACAGCAGTTGGATCAGCTTGCCCGCGCCGACCATCTGCGCGATCAGGTAGAACGCCACCACCACCAGCGAGCCACAGGCCGACAGGCTGCGGATCTGGGTTTGCCCCAGGCGATAGGACGCCACGTCGGCAAAGGTGTATTTGCCCAGGTTACGCAAGCGCTCGGCGATCAGGAACAGAATGATCGGCCAGCCCACCAGGAAGCCGATCGAGTAGATCAAGCCGTCGTAGCCGGAGGTGAACACCAGCGCGGAAATCCCCAGGAAGGACGCCGCCGACATGTAGTCACCGGCAATCGCCAGACCGTTCTGGAAACCGGTGATCTTGCCGCCCGCCGCATAGTAGTCCGCCGCCGATTTGTTGCGCTTGGACGCCCAGTAAGTGATGCACAGGGTGGCGCCGACAAACGCGACGAACATCACAATGGCCGAGATGTTCAGCGGTTGCTTGTGCACTTCACCGGTCAATGCGTCCGCCGCCCAAACGGCCGGAGCCAACAGCGAAGCACCGAATAGAGCCAATAGACGCCGGATCATTGCGCAGCCTCCTTGAGAATCGCATTGTTCAGGTCGTCAAATTCGCCGTTGGCCCGACGCACGTAGATGCCGGTGAGAATGAAGGCCGACACAATCAGCCCGACGCCCAGGGGAATGCCCCAGGTAATCGAGGAACCGGGGCTGATCTTGGCCCCCAGTACTTGTGGCCCGTAGGCAATCAACAGGATGAAAGCGGAGTAAAGCCCTAGCATGATCGCCGAGAGAATCCAGGCGAACCTTTCCCTTTTCCTGACCAGCTCCTTGAAACGCGGGCTGTTTTGAATCGAGAGGTAAATGCTGTCGTTCATTGTTTTTATCCTCGCAGCACAGCTTTTTATTATTTTGGAACGTATCCACTGTATGCGGCTGCGCAATGGGTTCCAGACGACCTTAGTAGTAGATCGAGCTTAGCGAGGATTTGTAAAAAATGTAGGAGCGAGCTTGCTCGCGAAAAACGTCAACGATAACGCGTTCATTCTGGATGATCGCGGTGCCTATGCGTTCTTCGCGATCACGCTCGCTCCTACAATTGGGGCGGGGTTATTTAGCGGTCCATTCGGCGACGCGCTCGGGGTGCTTGGCTACCCAGTCCTTGGCCGCGGCGTCCGGCTTGGCGCCTTCTTGAATCGCCAGCATGACTTCACCGATTTCATCCTTGGAGGCCCACTGGAATTTCTTCAGGAAGGCCGCGACTTCCGGCGCTTTCTTCTCCAGGCCCTTGCTGCCGATGCTGTTGACCGTTTCAGCAGCACCATAAATCCCTTTTGGGTCGTCCAGGAAACGCAGTTTCCACTTGGCGAACATCCAGTGCGGCACCCAACCGGTGACCGCAATCGACTCCTGCTTGTCTTCGGCACGGGTCAGTTCGGCAATCATCGCCGCACCCGAGCTGGCTTGCAGTTTGTAGTCCAGGCCATATTGCTTGATGGCTTCGTCGGTCTTGAGCATTACGCCTGAACCGGCGTCGATGCCGACGATCTTGTTCTTGAAGGTGGTATCGGTCTTGAGGTCTTCGATGGACTTGGCCTTGACGTACTCCGGCACGATCAAGCCGATCTTGGCGTCCTTGAAGTTGGGGCCGTAGTCGACCACCTTGTCCTTGTTCTTGGTCCAGTATTCACCGTGGGTTACAGGTAGCCAGGCGGAGAGCATGGCATCGAGTTTTCCGGTGGCGACGCCCTGCCACATGATCCCGGTGGCAACCGCTTGCAGTTTTACGTCGTAGCCGAGCTTTTGCTTGATCACCTCTGCCGCCACATGAGTGGTGGCCACGCTGTCGGACCAGCCGTCCACGTAGCCGATGCTCAGGGTCTTGCTGTCGGCACTGGCCAGTGAGGAGCCCATCGCAACTACCAGAGTGGCAGCTGCGCCCAAGAGTCGTCGCATCTTCATAGTACTTCCCCGAAAGTGCTGCGCCCGACGGATGCCGAGCGACGTCAAACTGTTGTTATAGGGTGCACCGCGCCCCCTTCACGCGCATCGATCCGGTTGCTGAGGCATCAGTGGAGTACTGACAGTTTTATCTTCAACCTGCGTAGGCATTTGCCCTTCTCTGTCAGCGACCTTGGTTGAGCAAGAAACGACATCACATCGCCAGTAGGACGCTTTGTAGGCGTTATCGCCAGAATCCCGCCCGAAGTTTGCATGTCAAAATTATGCAGCCGCACTGGGCTGCGGCAAATCCGGGTAAGATGCGCGCCTTTGCTCCCCCAGATAAGCCGACCATGCCCGCGACTGCCCGCTTCCCTGCCCTGCCCTATTTCTTTGCCTTGATCCTCGGCGTGCTTGCCCTTGCCGGCTACTGGTACGGCCTCGGCCGGCCCGTGGTATTGCCGGACGTCGCCAGCGCCAGCCATAAGCTGCAATGTGCGTCCTACACACCGTTCGACAAGGACCAATCCCCGTTCGATCAGCCGTTCAGGTTGCGCCCCGAGCGCATGGACGCCGACCTGGCGCTGCTCGCCACGCGTTTTGAATGCATTCGCACCTATTCCATGACCGGCCTGGAAGCCCTGCCGGGCATGGCGCGCAAGCATGGGTTGAAGGTGATGGCCGGGGCCTGGGTCAGCAGTGACCCCGTGGCGACTCAAAAAGAGATCAACGAGTTGATCGCGGCGGCCAACGCCAGCCCGGACGTGGTGACCTCGGTGATCGTCGGCAACGAAGCCCTGCTGCGCAAGGAAGTCACTGCCAAGCAACTGGTGGCGCTGATCCATCAGGTTAAAAGCCAGATCAAGCAGCCCGTCACCTATGCCGATGTCTGGGAATTTTGGTTGCAACACCCGGAAATCGAGCCGGCGGTGGACTTCCTGACCATTCACCTGCTGCCGTATTGGGAAGATGAGCCATCCGGCATCGACCAGGCGCTCAAGCACGTGGGCGATGTGCGCCAGACCTTCGGCCATAAATTCGCGCCCAAGGACATCGTGATCGGCGAAACCGGCTGGCCCAGCGAAGGTCGCCAGCGCGAAACCGCCGTGCCCAGCCGGGTCAATGAAGCCAGGTTCATGCGTGGCTTCGTGGCCATGGCCGAAGCCAATGGCTGGCGCTACAACCTGATCGAAGCCTTTGACCAGCCATGGAAGCGCGCCAGTGAAGGGGCTGTGGGCGGTTACTGGGGGTTGTTCGATGCAGACCGTCAGGACAAAGGCGTTCTCGCAGGCCCTGTGACCAATGTGCCGTACTGGCCGCTGTGGCTGGGCGTCGGCGGGCTCATCCTGCTTGGCACCCTGGTGCTCGGCGGCCGCGTTCGCAGCCCGCGCTCTGCGTTAATACTGCCATTGCTCGGTGCCGTGGCGGCATGTTCCATCGGCAGTTGGGCCGAACTGACCCGCGTTACCGCGCGCTTCAACGATGAATGGGTATGGGCAGGCTTGCTGGTGGTGTTGAACCTGCTGGTGCTGGCGCACGCCGCCCTGGCCCTCAGCGCCCGGGAAGGCTGGCGTGAGCGCGGGTTCCACTGGCTGGAGCAGCGCGCCGGCTGGCTGGTGGCAATCGCCGGGTTCGCCGGTGCGGTGATGATGCTGGCGCTGGTGTTTGACCCGCGCTATCGCAGCTTCCCAAGCGCAGCGCTGGTGCTGCCGGCCCTGGTGTACCTGGTACGCCCGGTAACCGGGCCGCGTCGGGAGATTGCATTGCTGGCCTTTATCATCGGTGCCGGCATTGCGCCGCAGTTGTACCGTGAAGGGCTGTTGAACCAGCAGGCCTGGGGTTGGGCAGTGGTCAGCGTGCTGATGGTTGCGGCTTTGTGGCGTTGCTTGCGAGTGCGCAAGGCTTGACACCGCTATCGCAGGCAAGCCAGCTCCCACCGTTGATTGGGTTCACACATTTCTATCTGTGAGCACGGTCAACTGTGGGAGCTGGCTTGCCTGCGATGAGGCCACATCAGGCCCCGCGCGGCTTCCTGACCAACCGCAACCCCGCAATCACCACTGCAAACACCGCAAACGTCGTGTTGTACAACGCCAGCGCCGGCAACCCGAACACCAACCCCACCACCGCCAACGCCCACCCCGCACGCCCCGGTACAAAAAAGCCCAGCACCGAGGTGATCAACGCCGCCCACCCCAACAGCTTGAAATGAATCATCAAACCCAAATTCGAACGCACCTGGCACTCCCAGCGGCTGGCCTCATCCGCACAGATGCCAACCCATTGCCCATCCTCCATGAAGCCATAGCGTGCGGCATAACTGGCGGCCAGCCATAACGGCAGGGCAATAAGCAGCAGGATCAACGGCAAACGACGGGACATGGGGCACTCCGATAGGCAAAAACGGCGCCCAGCTTAATCCCACGGCGGCCGTTAGCAAGGTGTTCGCACAGATATCTGTTCAACAAAGCATGGCAAAGTGTATCGTCTCGCTACTATTACCCCGATTCCGACGTTTTTTTCCGACTTTTCGTGCCGAGTGCTGGCACTTCGGTGACAAGGCGGTGGTCATAGCCTGCGAACTTCATTCAGCCCGTTCCTCTTAGGGATTAAGTCATGCTCCGTTCCTTGCGCTGTGCTGCCTTGCTGGGCAGCCTATTTTTGAGTGCGTCAGCACTGGCCGTCGATATCGACCAAGCCAGCTATGGCTACCCTTTGACCAACCCGTTCGAAGCGACCATCGCCACCACACCTCCCGATCTGCGGCCAACCCTGCCCACCGATGACGAGATCACCCAGTCCGACTACACCCTGACGATGCGCCCCGAGCGCGAGTTCAGCCTGCCGGACAATTTCTGGGCGGTGAAGAAACTCACCTACCGCATTGCCAAGCAAGACCGTGCTGCGCCTTTGATCTTCCTGATCGCCGGCACCGGTGCACGCTTTGACAGCAGCATCAACGAATACCTGAAAAAACTGTATTACCAGGCCGGCTACCATGTGGTGCAGCTGTCCTCGCCGACCAGCTTCGACTTCATCAGCGCCGCTTCGCGCTTCGCCACCCCGGGCATCACCCAGGAAGACGCCGAAGACATGTACCGCGTGATGCAGGCCGTGCGCGCACAGAACGCCTCGTTGCCCGTGACCGATTTCTACCTCACCGGCTACAGCCTGGGCGCCCTGGATGCGGCGTTTGTCAGCAAGCTGGACGAGACCCGCCGCAGCTTCAACTTCAAGAAAGTGCTGCTGCTCAACCCGCCGGTCAACCTCTACACCTCGATCACCAACCTCGACAAGCTGGTACAGACCGAGGTCAAGGGCATCAACAACAGCACCACTTTCTATGAGTTGGTGCTGAGCAAACTGACACGTTACTTCCAGCAAAAAGGCTACATCGACCTTAACGATGCCCTGCTTTATGACTTCCAGCAGTCCAAGCAGCACCTGACCAATGAACAGATGGCCATGCTGATCGGCACCTCGTTCCGCTTCTCGGCCGCCGACATTGCCTTCACTTCGGACTTGATCAACCGACGTGGCCTGATTATTCCGCCCAAGTACCCGATTACCGAAGGCACCAGCCTCACGCCGTTCCTCAAGCGTGCCCTGCAGTGCGACTTCGACTGCTACCTCACCGAACAAGTGATCCCAATGTGGCGCGCGCGTTCCGATGGCGGCAGCCTGCTGCAACTGATCGACCAGGTCAGCCTCTACGCCCTCAAGGACTACCTGCGCGACAGCCCGAAAATCGCCGTGATGCATAACGCCGACGACGTGATCCTCGGCCCTGGCGACCTGGGCTTCCTGCGTAAAACTTTCGGCGATCGCTTGACCGTCTACCCGCTGGGCGGCCACTGCGGCAACCTTAATTACCGCGTCAACGCCGACGCCATGCTGGAGTTCTTCCGTGGCTAAATATCTTCTGCTGCTCGCCGCACTGATGTGCGCAGGCGTGGCCAATGCCGACAACAGCAAGGCCCAAGAACCCGTCAAGGTCGATGCCGACGGCTTCAAGGAGCCGCTGACCAAGCTCAAGTTCAACCCAGGCTTGGACCAGCGCGAATTCGAGCGTTCCACGCTCACCGCGCTCAACGTCTACGACCCACTGGAGTCGTGGAACCGCCGCGTGTACCACTTCAACTATCGCTTCGACCAGTGGGTGTTCCTGCCGGTGGTGAACGGTTACCGCTATGTCACGCCGAGCTTTCTGCGCACCGGCGTGAGCAACTTCTTCAACAACCTGGGCGATGTGCCTAACCTGATGAACAGCTTGTTGCAGCTCAAGGGCCACCGCTCCCTGGAAACCACCGGGCGCCTGCTGGTCAACACCACCATTGGCATCGCGGGCCTGTGGGACCCGGCCACCGCCATGGGCCTGCCGCGCCAGAGCGAAGACTTCGGCCAGACCCTGGGCTTCTACGGTGTACCGGGGGGTGCTTACCTGATGCTGCCGATCTTCGGCCCGTCGAACCTGCGTGACACCGGCGGCCTGCTGGTGGACTACAGCGCCGAATCGCAGATCAACTTCCTCAACGTGTCTGAAGTCAGCTCCAACCACCCGGAAGTCTGGGCCCTGCGCGCCGTGGACAAGCGCTACCAGACCAGCTTCCGCTACGGCCAGATGAACTCGCCATTCGAGTATGAGAAGGTGCGGTATATCTACACCGAATCGCGCAAGTTGCAGATCGCCGAGTAAACAGCAGCGATAAAAAAAGGCCATTCGATTGAATGGCCTTTTTTATGCCTGCGGTTTCACCCTCGCAGTGCTTTCCAACCTTTACCTGCCACGCTGACCACTGCAAGGACGACAGCGCCGGCAATGATCCCCGCTACCGCATTAAGCAGCGTCGGCATCAGCCACGCGAACGCGCCGGTGCTCTGGCTCACGGTTTCGATCCAATGATGCACCACAGGCACGCCATGGGTGAGGATGCCGCCACCGACCATGAACATCGCCGCGGTGCCGATCACTGACAGGCTCTTCATCATGTAGGGGGCCGCGCTCAGGATCGCGCCGCCAATACTTCGCGCCACCTGACCCGGCTTCTGCGTCAACCACAGCCCCAGGTCGTCGAGCTTGACGATACCGGCCACCAACCCATATACGCCGATGGTCATGACAATGGCGATACCCGACAGCACGATCACCTGCTGCGTGAGCTGCGCGTCGGCGACGATGCCGAGGGTGATGGCAATGATTTCGGCCGACAGAATAAAGTCGGTACGGATCGCGCCCTTGATCTTGTCTTTCTCGAACGCCACCAGATCGGTTGCCGGGTCGGCTACCGCCTCAGTCAATTGTGCGTGTTCGGCCTGGTCTTCTGCCTTGCTGTGCAAGAATTTGTGGGCGAGTTTTTCGAAGCCCTCGAAACACAGATAGGCGCCGCCGAGCATCAACAGCGGTATCACCGCCCAGGGTGCAAAGGCGCTGATCAACAGGGCCATCGGCACCAGGATCAATTTGTTGATAAACGAGCCCTTGGCCACCGCCCACACCACGGGGATTTCCCGCTCGGCGCGCACGCCGGAGACCTGCTGGGCATTCAGCGCAAGGTCATCGCCGAGCACGCCCGATGTCTTCTTGGCGGCCATTTTTGTCATCAGCGCGACGTCATCGAGTACCGCGGCGATATCGTCGATCAACACCAACAAGCTGCTTCCTGCCATGAACCGGACTTCCATTAGAGAGAGATGGCGCGAGCATAACGCGGCGCAAGGCCTTGTGGGCAGATTGTTGAGGCCTGCGGATGGCCGGTGCTACCATGCGCAACCGCCTGTCATGGCAAGGAAACGTCTGGTTTATGAGCAGCATTCGCGAGCGCAACAAAGAAAAAATCCTGCGGGCGGCGAGCGAGGAGTTTGCCGACAAGGGCTTCGCCGCGACCAAAACCAGCGACATCGCCGCCAAGGCCGGGCTGCCCAAGCCCAACGTCTATTACTACTTCAAGTCCAAGGACAACCTCTACCGCGAGGTGCTCGAAAGCATTATCGAGCCGATCCTGGCCGCCTCTACGCCGTTCAATCCCGACGGCGAGCCCAAGGAGGTGTTGAGCAACTACATCCGCTCCAAAATCCGCATCTCCCGCGACCTGCCGTTCGCCTCCAAGGTGTTCGCCAGCGAAATCATGCACGGCGCCCCACACCTGAGCGCCGACCAGGTTGAACAGCTCAATGCCCAGGCCAAGCACAATATCGACTGCATCCAGAGCTGGGTTGACCGTGGCCTGATCGCAGCGATAGACCCCAACCACCTGATGTTCAGCATCTGGGCAGCCACCCAGACCTATGCCGATTTCGACTGGCAGATCTCGGCAGTGACCGGCAAGGCCAAGCTGGATGAAGCCGATTATGAGGCGGCGGCGCAGACGATTATTCGGTTGGTGCTCAAGGGGTGTGAGCCGGATTGATAGACCGCGCAGAGGCTATCGCAGGCAAGCCAGCTCCCACATCGTCCAGCGTCGTACACACTATGTATGAACACCGCAAAGCCCCTGTGGGAGCGGGCTGCCCGCGATAGCGCCCTCCCAGAAACATCCTGCCAAAAGCTCACAGAACAGCCTCAGCCACCGAGATCTAGCCTCTCAGAACCCCATCTGAAGAGAGGCCAAGGAATGCCTGATCTACCTGCTTCAAAACGCCTGCGCATCGGCCGCTATAACGAATCCAACCGCATTTACCTGCTCACCACAAACACCCTTGAACGTGAGCCCATCTTCACCGACTTCAGACTCGGCCGTCTGGTCGTACACCAATTCAGGATCGCTCAATGTAAAGGGCTCGCAACCTCATTGGCCTGGGTAGTGATGCTTGATCATTTCCATTGGCTTGTTTCTCTGGAGAAAGGTTCGCTTGCCGACTTGATGCGACAAGTGAAGTCCAAGAGCCCCCGAATTGTGAATGCGGTGGCTGGCCGCCAAGGTCGCCTCTGGCAACCGGGTTTTCATGATCATGCCGTGCGTCGCGAGGAAAGCCTTGAGGGGATTGCACGCTACATCGTAGCCAATCCACTCAGGGCCGGGCTGGTAAAGAAGTTTGGCGACTATCCGCTGTGGGATGCTATTTGGGTTTGACTGTAGACCGAGTCGACTGCATCGCAGGCAAGCCAGCTCCCACACTGATTGGATTCACACAGTTGGATTTGTGAACACCGCCAATGTGGGAGCTGGCTTGCCTGCGATAGCTTACTCACAGTCAGAACGATTCAAGCCGACACCCCCGCATCCGCCATCAACCCCACTCCCTCTATCGCCGTGATCGCACACTGCTCGTCAATATCGGACGTGTCCCCGCTGATTCCGATTGCGCCCAGCACCATGCCGCTCTGATCCCGAATCAACACCCCACCCGGCGCCGGCACGACGCTGCCCTGCCCCAGGCTGTTCAACGCCGCGATAAACGCCGGGCGCTGTTGGGCGTCCAGTGCCAGCAAACGTGAACCCTTGCCCAGGGCGATGGCGCCCCAGGCCTTGCCGATGGCGATTTGCGGGCGTAGCAGGCTGGCGCCGTCTTCGCGCTGCAGGGCGACCAGGTGGCCGCCGCTGTCGAGCACGGCGATGGTCAGTGGCGCAGCCGAAATGGTGCGGCCTGCGGTGAGGGCCTGGGTGGCCAGTTGGGTGGCGAGTTTCAAGGTTAAAGCGCTCATAGGTGCCGTCCTTATCTTGTTATGGGTAACGCGGTGAGGTCTGTTTGATCAGATGCTCGATCACACAAATAGAACACAATGACATTTGTTTTTGTATACAATATTTTCCAACAAAGGCTCCATACGTCGAAAAAAGCGCTTCCGACGAACGCAAAGGTCAGTTTACGAAAGGCATTGACCAACGCCGCTCGCCGTGAATACACTTTGGACAGACACCACTTGTATACAATTACAAAACGCAAGAGGCACCAAAACCATGAGCAAAATGAGAGCAATCGAAGCCGCCGTCCTGGTGATGCGCCGTGAAGGTGTGGATACCGCCTTCGGCATCCCAGGCGCCGCGATCAACCCGCTGTATTCGGCCTTGCAGAAGGTGGGTGGCATCGATCACGTCCTTGCTCGCCACGTTGAAGGCGCCTCGCACATGGCCGAGGGCTACACCCGCACCAAGGCCGGCAATATCGGCGTGTGCATCGGCACATCCGGCCCGGCAGGTACCGACATGGTCACCGGCCTGTACAGCGCCTCGGCCGACTCGATCCCGATCCTGTGCATCACCGGCCAAGCCCCTCGCGCCCGGATGCACAAGGAAGACTTCCAGGCCGTGGACATCACCAGCATCGTCAAACCGGTGACCAAGTGGGCAACCACGGTGCTGGAAC
The DNA here is from genome assembly GCF_021606625.1 of Pseudomonas sp. PA-4-8C. Lineage (NCBI taxonomy): Bacteria > Pseudomonadati > Pseudomonadota > Gammaproteobacteria > Pseudomonadales > Pseudomonadaceae > Pseudomonas > Pseudomonas sp. PA-4-8C. The sequence goes on along the minus strand of NZ_WKCD01000051.1, from coordinate 12,921 downwards.
CCGGCCAAGTGCCTTACGCGTTCCAGAAAGCCTTCTATGAAATGCGCTCCGGCCGCCCGGGCCCGGTGCTGATCGACCTGCCGTTCGACGTACAGATGGCCGAGATCGAATTCGACATCGACGCCTACCAGCCGCTGCCCCTGGCCAAGCCGCTGGCGACCCGTGTGCAGGTGGAAAAAGCCCTGGCCCTGCTCGATGCAGCCGAACGCCCACTGCTGGTGAGCGGTGGCGGCGTGATCAACGCCGACGCCAGCGAGTTGCTGGTGGAGTTCGCTGAGTTGACCGGCATCCCGGTGATCCCGACCCTGATGGGTTGGGGCGCGATCCCGGACGACCACCCGCTGATGGTGGGCATGGTCGGCCTGCAAACCTCGCACCGCTACGGCAACGCCACGATGCTCAAGTCGGACGTGGTGCTGGGCATCGGCAACCGCTGGGCCAACCGTCACACCGGTTCGGTCGAGGTGTACACCGAGGGCCGTAAATTCATTCACGTCGACATCGAGCCGACCCAGATTGGCCGCGTGTTCACGCCGGACCTGGGCATCGTTTCCGACGCCGGCTCCGCGCTGACAATGTTCATCGAAGTGGCCCGCGAGTGGAAAGCCGCCGGCAAGCTCAAGGACCGCAGTGCCTGGTTGCATGACTGCCAACAGCGCAAGGCCACCCTGCACCGCAAGACTCACTTCGACAACGTGCCGGTCAAGCCGCAGCGCGTGTACGAAGAGATGAACCAGGTGTTCGGCAAAGACACCTGCTACGTCAGCACCATCGGCCTGTCGCAGATTGCCGGCGCGCAATTTCTGCATGTGTACAAGCCACGTCACTGGATCAACTGCGGCCAGGCCGGCCCATTGGGCTGGACCATTCCGGCAGCGCTGGGCGTGGTCAAGGCCGACCCGAGCCGCAAAGTGGTGGCCTTGTCGGGCGACTATGACTTCCAGTTCATGATCGAAGAACTGGCGGTGGGCGCGCAGTTCAAGCTGCCGTACATCCACGTGGTGGTGAACAACTCTTACCTGGGCCTGATCCGCCAAGCCCAGCGTGGGTTCGAGATGGACTACTGCGTGCAGCTGTCCTTCGACAACCTCAACGCCCCGGAACTCAACGGCTATGGCGTCGACCATGTGGCGGTTGCCGAGGGCCTGGGCTGCAAGGCGCTGCGTGTGTTCGAGCCAGGCCAGATCCAACCGGCCTTGCGCCGCGCCCAAGAGATGATCGAAGAATTCAAGGTGCCGGTGATCGTTGAGATTATTCTGGAACGGGTGACCAATATTTCCATGGGCACCGAGATCAACGCCGTCAATGAATTCGAAGATCTGGCCCTGGTCGGCAACGATGCGCCGACTGCCATTTCCCTGCTCGATTAAGGAGAACCCTATGCCGCGCTTTGCTGCCAACCTGTCCATGCTGTTTACCGAACAGGATTTCCTTGCTCGCTTCAAAGCGGCTGCCGATGCCGGTTTCCAAGGCGTGGAGTACCTGTTCCCGTATGAATTCAGCTCTGCCGACATCAAGGCGCAGCTGGACGCCAACGGCCTGACCCAGGTGCTGTTCAACCTGCCAGCCGGTGACTGGGCCAAGGGCGAACGCGGCCTGGCTTGCCACCCGGACCGGGTCGAGGAGTTCCGTGCCGGGGTCAAGCTGGCTATCGCCTATGCCCAGGTATTGGGCAACACCCAGGTCAACTGCCTGGCGGGTATCCGGCCACAAGGCGTTGATGACGAGACCGTAGAAAAGACCTTCGTCGCCAACCTCAAGTACGCCGCCGAAAAGCTGCAGGCAGCGGGTATCAAGCTGGTGATGGAGATGATCAACACCCGCGACATTCCGGGCTTCTACCTCAACAACACGGCGCAGGCCCTGTCGATTCGCGAGCAAGTGGGCAGCGCCAACCTGTTCCTGCAATACGACATCTACCACATGCAAATCATGGAAGGCGACCTGGCGCGGACCATGGCGACGCACCTGGGCGAGATCAACCACATCCAACTGGCGGACAACCCAGGGCGCAACGAGCCAGGGACCGGTGAGATCAACTACCGCTTCCTGTTCGAGCATCTGGACCGCATTGGTTACGCGGGTTGGGTCGGCTGTGAGTACAAGCCGTTGACCACCACCGAGGCGGGTTTGGGTTGGCTCAAGACCCATAACGCCATCTGACAACAGACACGACACCAAACAATGTGGCAGCTGGCAAGCCAGCTCCCACATTAAAAGAGGATTTTGATCATGGCTAAAATCGGATTTATCGGCACCGGCATCATGGGCCAACCCATGGCCGCCAACCTGCAGAAAGCAGGCCATCAACTGTTTCTCTCCGAACATCACGGCAAGGCACCGGCTGAACTGATCAGCGCCGGCGCCGTGGCCCTGGCCAACCCGCAACAAGTGGCCCAGGAAGCCGAGTTCATCATCGTCATGGTGCCCGACACCCCACAAGTCGATGACGTGCTGTTTCGCGCCGACGGCGTGGCTGCGGGCCTGTCACCGAAGAAGGTGGTAATCGACATGAGCTCGATCTCCCCGACCGCCACCAAAGCGTTCGCCGCCAAGGTCAACCAGGCCGGCGCGCAGTACCTGGACGCCCCGGTGTCCGGTGGTGAAGTCGGCGCCAAGGCCGGCACCTTGAGCATCATGGTCGGCGGCGAACCGCAGACTTTTGAACGCGCACTGCCGCTGTTCCAGAGCATGGGCAAGAACATCACCCTGGTGGGCGGCAATGGCGATGGCCAGACCGCCAAGGTGGCCAACCAGATCATCGTTGCCCTGAACATCCAGGCGGTGGCCGAAGCGTTGTTGTTCGCCTCCAAAAACGGCGCCGACCCAGCCAAGGTGCGTGAAGCGCTGATGGGTGGCTTTGCATCGTCCAAGATCCTGGAAGTGCACGGCGAGCGCATGATCAAGGGCACCTTCGACCCGGGTTTCCGCATCAACCTGCACCAGAAGGACCTGAACCTGGCATTGGCCGGCGCCAAGGAACTGGGGATCAACCTGCCGAACACCGCCGGCACCCAGCAAGTGTTCAGCACCTGCACCGCAATTGGCGGCGGCAACTGGGACCACTCGGCACTGATCAAGGGCCTGGAGCATATGGCGAACTTCTCGATTCGCGATAAATAACCCACACCGCTGATCGTTCCCACGTTCCGCGTGGGAATGCCTCTTGTGACGCTTCGCGTCACGCTTTGGGCGCAGAGCGTCCCGGACTGCATTCCCACGCAGAGCGTGGGAACGATCGCAGAGCGTGGGAACGATCGCTGCACCTCTAATAACAAGAATCCCCCGGGAGCCCGCTTATGTCGGTCGATCCGCAACACCTGCTTCGCGAGCTGTTTGCCACAGCCATCGACGCCGCCCACCCCCGGCAAGTCCTCGAACCCTACCTGCCTGCCGACCGCAGTGGCCGTGCGATCGTGATCGGCGCCGGCAAAGCCGCGGCCGCCATGGCGCTGGTTGTCGAAGACTGTTGGCAGGGCGAAGTCTCGGGCCTGGTGGTCACCCGCTATGGCCACGGCGCGCCATGCAAAAAAATCGAAGTAGTCGAAGCCGCCCACCCGGTTCCGGATGCAGCCGGCCTTGCCGTGGCCCAGCGCGTGCTGGAACTGATCAGCCATCTGGGCGAAAACGACCGCGTGATCTTCCTGCTCTCCGGCGGTGGCTCGGCACTACTCGCCCTGCCCGCCGAGGGCATCACCCTGGCGGACAAGCAAGCCATCAACAAAGCCCTGCTTAAATCCGGCGCCACCATTGGCGAGATGAATTGCGTGCGCAAGCACCTCTCGGCCATCAAGGGCGGGCGCTTGGCCAAGGCCGCGTGGCCGGCCACGGTGTACACCTACGCGATCTCCGACGTGCCGGGTGACCAGGCCACGGTGATTGCCTCGGGCCCGACGGTCGGCGACCCGAGCACCTCGCAACAGGCCCTGGCGATCCTCAAGCGCTACCACATCGACGCCCCCGCTTCGGTGCGCAGTTGGCTTAACAACCCCGCCTCGGAAACCGTCAAGCCCGGCGACCCGGTGCTTGCCCGCAGCCACTTCCAATTGATCGCCCGCCCGCAGCAATCGCTTGAAGCGGTGGCGGTCAAAGTGCGCCAGGCCGGTTTCAGCCCGCTGATCCTCGGTGATCTGGAAGGCGAAGCCCGCGATGTGGCCAAGGTACACGCCGGCATCGCCCGGCAGATCGTGCAGCACGGCCAGCCATTGGCGGCGCCGTGCGTGATTCTTTCGGGGGGCGAAACCACCGTCACCGTACGCGGCGACGGCCGTGGCGGGCGCAATGCGGAATTCCTCTTGAGCCTCACCGACAGCCTCAAGGGCCTGCCCGGCGTGTACGCCCTGGCCGGCGATACCGATGGCATCGACGGTTCAGAAGACAACGCCGGCGCGATCATGACCCCCTGCAGCTACCGCCGTGCCGAAGCCCTGGGCTTGTCGGCCAGTGATGAGCTGGACAACAACAACGGCTACGGCTATTTCGCCGCCCTGGGCGACTTGATCGTCACCGAGCCGACGCGCACCAACGTCAACGACTTGCGCGCCATCCTGATCCTTGAGACTGCCAACCATGACGCCTGACAAGAAGGTCAAAATCCTCGCCACCCTGGGCCCGGCCACCGACGGTATCGACGACATCCTTGAGCTGGTGGAGGCCGGGGTGAATATCTTCCGCCTCAACTTCAGCCACGGCGACCACGCCGACCATGCCCAGCGCTACCAGTGGATTCGCCAGGTCGAGCGCCAGCTCAACTACCCGCTCGGTATCCTCATGGACCTGCAAGGGCCGAAGCTGCGGGTGGGACGCTTTGCCGAGGGCAAGGTGCAACTGGTGCGCGGCCAGGCCCTGCGCCTGGACCTGGATGAAACCCTGGGCGACCAACGCCGGGTCAACCTGCCCCACCCGGAAATCATCGCGGCCCTGGAGCCGGGCATGGACCTGCTGCTCGACGACGGCAAGCTGCGCCTGCGCGTGATCACCAAGCATGCCGACGCCATCGACACCACCGTGCTCAATGGCGGCGAACTGTCTGACCGCAAAGGTGTGAACGTCCCACAAGCGCTGTTGGAACTGAGCCCACTCACCGCCAAGGACCGTCGCGACCTGAGCTTCGGCCTGGAGCTGGGTGTGGACTGGGTGGCGCTGTCGTTTGTGCAGCGCCCGGAAGACATTCGCGAAGCCCGCGAACTGATCAGCGATAAAGCGTTTCTGATGGCCAAGATCGAGAAACCTTCGGCGGTGCAGCGGCTGCAAGAAATCGCCGAACTGAGCGACGCGATCATGGTGGCCCGGGGTGATTTGGGTGTGGAAGTGCCGGCCGAGAGCGTGCCGCAGATCCAGAAAGACATCATCAGCACCTGCCGCCAACTGGGTAAGCCGGTGGTGGTGGCCACGCAGATGCTCGAATCCATGCGCTTCTCGCCGGCACCCACCCGCGCCGAAGTCACCGATGTCGCCAACGCGGTGGCCGAAGGTGCAGATGCGGTGATGCTGTCAGCGGAAACCGCCTCGGGCGAGTACCCGCTGGAAGCGGTGCAGATGATGAGCAAGATCATCCGCCAGGTGGAAAACGGCCCGGATTACCAGACGCAACTGGACGTCAGCCGACCCAGGGCGGATGCCACGGTGTCGGACGCCATCAGCTGCGCGATCCGCCGCATCAGCAGCATCCTGCCGGTGGCGGTGCTGGTGAATTACAGCGAGTCAGGCAGTTCCAGCTTGCGCGCGGCGCGGGAACGGCCGGTTGCGCCGATCCTCAACCTCACGCCCAACTTGTCCACGGCGCGACGCCTGAGCGTGGCGTGGGGCGTGCACTCGGTGGTCAATGATCGGCTGCGCCAGGTGGATGAGGTGTGTTCCACCGCGCTGGAAATTGCCCAGGCCCAGGGCATGGCGCAGCGTGGCGATACCTTGGTGATTACCGCGGGGGTGCCGTTCGGGCAGCCGGGGTCGACCAACTCGCTGCGCATAGAGACGCTGATTTAGCGCCTGTCAGGGCCTCATCGCGGGCAAGCCCGGCTCCCACATTTGATCGAGTTTGCATGCCGAACATCAATCAAATGTGGGAGCTGGCTTGCCTGCGATGAGGGCAACTCGGTCTTATTGACTCAACCCAACCTGCCCCGACTGGGCCGAAGCCCTGCTCAACGGCTTCAGCCAAATCTTCCTGCAGCGCCATCCGCTGTGCGGACTGCTGTGTCTGCTGGCGATTCTGATCGGCGCCCCGGCCTTGCTTGGCGGGGCCTTGCTGGGGGGAGTCGCAGGGTTGCTCACGGCCCAGCGCCGGGGGTATCCCAAGGCCGAGCGCCAGGCCGGGCTGTATAGTTACAACGGCGTACTGCTGGGCCTGTTGATCAGCCAGCACTTTGCCTGGTCGGCGCTGGTGCCACCGCTGATCCTGGCGTGCGGCGGCTTGAGTGCCATCCTCACCCGGCACTGGTTGAAACACGCGACCCAGCCCCAGGATTTACCGGCCTATACCGCGCCCTTTGTGGGTCTGGGTTGGTTGCTGCTCGGCCAGAGTCCTGAAAACACCCTTGCACTGATCGAGCCCGACACTGTCGCTGTAGTGGCCGCGCCCTTCGCCGGCCTTGCGCAAATCATGCTGCTGGACCAGCCCCTGGCGGGTGTACTGATCGCCCTGGGCTTGCTGCTGGCCGACCGCCGCGCCGCCGCGTGGGCCTTGGGCGGCGCCACTCTCGGCATGCTGGCCGGCTGGTGGCTGAATGACCCCACTGGCGCCCTGCTCGGCCTGCACAGTTATAACCCCGCGCTGGCCGCCCTGGCCCTGTGCTCGTCACGTCGCCAGCCCTGGTTGCCACTGCTGGGCATTGGCCTGGCCATCCTGCTCACCCCGGGCTTTGCCGGCCTACACCTGCCCGCGCTGACCGCGCCGTTTATCCTCGCGTGCTGGCTGGTGCGCGCCGGTCAGCGAATGCTGCACAAGCCTCACATGGACAGCCCGTTCGAATCGCCCTAGGCTTGCTCGATATTCGTTTCAGGCAGGGTTTATGGACAGCAACAACGACTGGCGCCAGCGCCTCTACATCATGGTGTTCCAAAGCGACACCGTCGCCGGGCGGCGCTTTGACGGCATCCTGCTGCTGATCATCCTCGCCAGCCTGGTGATCGTGATGCTCGACAGCATCGACACAATCCATCAGAACTACGCCGACGTGCTGGCCTATATCGAGTGGGGCTTCACGCTGATCTTCGCCATCGAGTACGGCCTGCGCCTGTATTGCTCGCCCAAGCCGCTGCGCTATGCCTTCAGTTTTTATGGCTTGGTGGACCTGCTCGCCATCGTCCCCGGCATCCTCGCGCTGTACTACAGCGACGCCCAGTATCTGCTGATCATCCGCATCATCCGCATGCTGCGTATCTTCCGCGTGCTCAAGCTCAGCCCGTACCTCAAGCAGGCCAACTACCTGATGGCCGCGCTGCGCGGCAGCAAGCAGAAGATCGTGGTGTTCCTGGTCAGCGTGTGCACCCTGGTGACGGTGTTCGGCACCTTGATGTACGTGATCGAAGGCCCGGAACATGGCTTCACCAGTATTCCCAAGGGCATCTACTGGGCCATCGTCACCCTGACTACCGTGGGCTTCGGCGATATCGTGCCCAAGACGCCCTTGGGCCAGGTGATTTCGTCGCTGGTGATGATCACCGGTTACTCGATCATCGCCGTGCCAACAGGTATTTTTACCGCCGAGCTGGCCAGTGCCATGCGCGGCGAACAGCTGCACACTGAATGCCCAGCGTGCAAGAAGGACAGCCATGAACCCAACGCCGCATTTTGCGCGCGCTGTGGCAGCAATCTGTTTCGCAAACTGGAATAAGCAAAGTTCTTTTTAATCTTTAAAGCTCTATGCGGGCCCGGCTATAGTCGCTGGCAAATTGCCTCCCCTCTTCTCGAACAACAAGGAATGAGCAGTGAAAAAAATCCTCAGCGCCTCCCTACTGGCCGCCGGCCTGGCCCTGGCGGGCTCCGCCCAGGCAGCGACCACCCTGCTCAACGTCTCCTACGACGTGATGCGCGATTTCTACAAGGACTACAACGCCGCCTTCCAGAAGCACTGGGCAGCCGAGCACCCAGACGACAAGCTGACATTGCAGATGTCCTTCGGCGGCTCCAGCAAACAAGCGCGCTCGGTGATCGACGGCCTGCCCGCCGACGTGATCACCATGAACATGGCCACCGACATCAATGCCTTGGTCGACAACGGCAAACTGGTGCCGGACAACTGGGTAACGCGCTTGCCGAACAACAGTGCGCCGTTCACCTCCGCCACGGTGTTTATCGTGCGCAAAGGCAACCCCAAGGCGTTGAAAGACTGGCCCGACCTGCTCAAGGACGGCGTGCAGGTAATCGTCCCCAACCCGAAAACCTCGGGTAACGGCCGCTACACATACCTCTCGGCCTGGGGCTACGTGTTGAAGAACGGTGGCGATGAAGAAAAGGCCAAGACCTTCGTTGGCAAGTTGTTCAAGCAAGCGCCAGTACTGGACACCGGTGGCCGCGCCGCCACCACCACCTTCATGACCAACCAGATTGGCGACGTGCTGGTGACCTTTGAAAACGAAGCCGAAATGATCGCCCGTGAATTTGGCCGTGATCAGTTCGAAGTGGTCTACCCAAGCGTCTCCGCCGAAGCCGAACCGCCGGTGTCAGTGGTGGATAAAGTGGTCGAGAAAAAAGGCACCCGTGCTGCGGCCGAGGACTACCTCAAGTATCTGTGGTCGCCCGAAGGCCAGGAAATTGCGGCCAACAATTACCTGCGCCCACGGGACCCGAAGGTACTGGCCAAGTACACCGACCGGTTCCCGAAGGTGGACTTCCTGTCGGTGGAGAAGACCTTCGGCGACTGGCGCACGGTGCAAAAGACCCACTTCAATGATGGCGGCGTGTTCGACCAGATCTACTCTGGCCAATAACCCATCTGACTGAATCAACTCGGTCAAACCTGTGGGAGCTGGCTTGCCTGCGATGACGGCGAGTCAGCTTGCACATGAGCGGCTGATCCCCCGCCATCGCAGCATAGGTATCTACACAACTTTGTAGGTTGCAGCAGCCAACGCTAACCACGATGCGAAGCGAGCCGCTCTTGATCTTGATCTGGCTTTTGATCTTAGGCGCCCCGTTAAACCACGCTGGCCGAACGCAGGCTTGAATTCGTGGGTAACCCGGCAGGACGCCGGGTGAGCCGCCGTCAGGGCGGAACCCTAAGTGGCCGTTACCTAAATAACGGATATGTACCCGGTCCAACTGTGTCGCCTGCCAGACCACCTTCGCGAGCAAGCCCGCTCCCACAGTTGGATCGTGGGGTGTCAGGTAGATAGGGGGCGGCTGCCAGGCTGTCATCGCAGGCAAGCCAGCTCCCACTTTTTTTGCGCGAAGCAGATGTGTCTGAATGTATCATCAGCCGACATAAGTGATATCACCACAAGCAACCTACTCACTTGCAGGCCTTGTCTTTACTCTCCCCACCTCATCGTCCTTCGCCTTTATGAGTACACCATGAACGCAACCTCTCCCGCTGCTGGCACCATGACCCGGGGCATGGTCATGCTGTTCGCGTTTTGCTGCGGCGCCATCGTCGCCAACATCTACTACGCGCAACCGATCATCGAGCTGATTGCCCCAGACATTGGCCTGACGCCGGCAATGGCCAGCCTGATCGTGTCCCTCACGCAAATCGGCTATGCCCTGGGCCTGTTCTTTCTGGTGCCCCTGGGCGACCTGCTGGAAAACCGCAAGCTGATGATTGCCACCACCGTCGTGGCGATCGCCAGCCTGTTGGGTGCGGCGTTTATCGAACAGCCGAACCTGTTCCTGCTGGTGTCGTTACTGATCGGTTTCAGTTCCGTCTCGGTGCAGATCCTGATTCCGCTGGCCGCACACCTGGCGCCGGCCGAGTCTCGTGGCCGGGTGGTCGGCAGTATCATGGGCGGCCTGCTGCTGGGCATCCTGCTGGCACGGCCGGTGTCGAGCGTGGTGGCCGACCACTTCGGCTGGCGGGCGATGTTCATGGCGGCCGCGGCGCTGATGGCGTTTATCAGCGTGGTGCTGATGCTGACCATCCCCAAGCGCCAACCCGATCACAGTGCCAGCTACGGCCAGTTGCTGCGCTCCCTGGGCACTCTGCTGCGTGAGCAACCACTGTTGCGCCAGCGGGCGTTCTACCAGGGTTGCATGTTCGCCGCCTTCAGCCTGTTCTGGACCGCCGTGCCATTGGAACTGGCACGTAACCACGGCCTGAGCCAAAGCGAAATCGCACTGTTTGCCCTGGTCGGTGCCCTCGGTGCCATCGCTGCACCCATGGCCGGTCGCCTGGCCGATGCCGGCCATACCCACCGCGCCTCGCTGCTGGCGATGCTGTTTGGTGCGCTGAGCTTCCTGCCGGCGTTGGTGCACCCGCTCTACAGCGTGATCGGCCTGGCAATCACCGGGGTGGTCCTGGATTTCTGCGTGCAGATGAACATGGTCCTCGGCCAACGCGCCATCTACGCCCTCGACGCCCACAGCCGCAGCCGTCTGAACGCGCTGTACATGACCAGCATCTTCATTGGCGGAGCATTCGGTTCGGCGATTGCCAGCAGCGTGTATGAACACGGCGGCTGGTTGGGTGTAATGCTGGTGGGCAGTGCGTCTGCACTGGTCGCTCTGTTGCGCTTTTGGACTGTGTCACGTAAAGCCTCGTCGGCCGCCCTCCACGCGCCCTGACAGGCCCTTGAGCCGCACATCACGGGGTTTCACAACGCAAAAAGGGGCGGGACTTAATCAACCGTTGAATAAGTCCCGCCCAGCCTTACTTAGTACAGTGGATCAAACCCTCAAAGATAACCGCCATCTTTAATGTTGAGCCCTATGACATCTTCCGGACTGATCATTCGGGTACTCTTGATCAGGAAGTCGGTCTTGCCATCTCCGTCCAAGTCTATCGCCAGCAAATAACGGCCAGACAGCGGGTTAAACTTGATGATGGTGTCGCCCGCCTTCCCCGTGTAGTTATCGACGAAGTTCAACGATACCTTGCCGTCGAGCGCCATCTGCGAGAGGTCGATCTTGTCTTGCCCTGTGTTGAAGTCCAACAGCAAGTCGGCATTGGCGCGGGTTGAATCACTAAAGGCATTAAACTTGAAGGTATTCCAGCCGCCGCCGCCCACCAACGTATCGGCTCCCGCGCCACCGGTAAGCACGTTATCGGCACTGTTACCTATGATGCGGTCGTTACCGTGGCCACCCACGGCATTTTCGATCACCGTCTTCTCACCGATGCGAACGTTTTCCCTCATCCCGCCTACACTGGAAAACGCACCGCCACGCAAGTTGATGATTTGATCCTGCTTGAAGCCAGAGAAATCAAACGTATCGTTCCCACGCTCATCCCAGATGTTGAACTCTGGCTTATCGGATGCGGACGTCAGGGTGGTTTCCCGCTTGCCAGTATTTGAATTGAATCCGTAGGTGGTGTCATCGGTCCGGGGGTCGCCGCCTGGCCTGGGCCGGTCAACGACTGGCTGCTTGGTGCCTTCTGGCTTGGGCTGATCTACCACTGGCTGCTTGGTGCCTTCTGGCTTGGGCTGATCTACCACTGGCTGCTTAGTGCCCGCTGGCTTGGGCTGATCTACCACTGGCTGCTTAGTGCCCGCTGGCTTGGGCTGATCTACCACTGGCTGCTTAGTGCCCGCTGGCTTGGGCTGATCTACCACTGGCTGCTTGGTACCTTCTGGCTTGGGCTGATCTACCACTGGCTGCTTGGTGCCCTCTGGCTTGGGCTGCTCAACCACTGGCTGCTTGGTGCCCTCTGGCTTGGGCTGCTCAACCACCGGCTCCTTGGTGCCGCCGCGTGGCTTGGGCCTATCTGTTACTGGCGTGGAGAAGCCGCTCGGCTTGGGCTTATCCGTTACTGGCTTGGTGTCACCATTCGGCTTGGGCTCATCCGCTGCCGGTTTGGTATCTTCCTCTGCCTTCGGGGAACAACGAGCGATAACCACTTTGCCAGAATTCACTTCCCCTAGTTGAAGCAGTCCGGAGTTCAGGCTCGATCCATACAGTCGCTGCAGGCCAGTGCGGTCACCTACCAGCGGAGCGGAAAGATTAAGCAACTTGGATCCTGTCGAGGCCTGGTTGTCTGCCGCCGAGTTCGCATCGGCATGAGAGGACTTCACGGCGTCACTGTCGCCTGGGTTGCCAGGATGAGCCAACGGTGACGGTTGAGGGGTCACGTTCGGCGTGGGCATATGGTAATTTGCAGCGGATGCAGGTGCATTAATCATAATTACGTTTTCTCAGTTAGTTAAAAACAACAACACAACACTTCACAAGTAAAACACCCGTGAACTCTTAAATAGCCAGTCTCTATATTGACTACTCAAACTTTTACGCACGCATCAAAAAACGGCGTTATTAACGAATAACAAGCCATGACTTGTTGTGAGCACTTAAACTTGACGTTATGTTTCACTCATAAAGAGCGACTTGAATCTATTCAGCGCGCTTCTGACGTCGAATGAATTCCCCTGCAAGCCCGCCCTGGAAATGACGACTATCAAAGGCTGGCGCCTGCATCGCCCGGTACTCGCCTGAATGGGCACTCAAGCCATAGGCTGGCCTTACGTTTCGAGTGACAGCTTTCGGCTCGCAAGGATCTGTGCGAGGGGTTGGTTTAGGCTCGCACGGGTCCGGACGTGGTTGCGGTTCACGTGGGTTCGGACGCGGTCTCGGCTCACATGGTTCCGGACGCGGCTGTGGCTCACACGGGTCCGGGCGTGGCTGCGGTTCACGTGGGTCCGGACGCGGCCTCGGCTCACGCGGGTCCGGGCGTGGCTGCGGTTCACGTGGGTCTGGACGCGGCTGTGGTTCACGTGGGTTCGGACGCGGCCTCGGCTCACGTGGGTCTGGACGCGGCTGTGGCTCACACG
>NZ_WKCD01000509.1:0-1654 GCF_021606625.1 Pseudomonas sp. PA-4-8C | reverse complement strand
GACCAATCATCTTGAGCTGATGCTGCTGGCGCTGTTTGCCATGGGCACGCACTCGGCGCTGTTTGGCCCGGTGAAGTACTCGATCATGCCTCAGGCGTTGCACGACGATGAGTTGGTCGGTGGCAACGGCCTGGTAGAGATGGGCACGTTCCTGGCGATTCTGGCCGGCACCATCGGCGCCGGGATCATGATGTCTTCCACTCATTACGCGCCGGTGGTGGCGGTGGCGATTGTGGCCGTGGCGGTGCTGGGCTATTTGGCCAGCCGCAGCATCCCGCGCGCGGCGGCGTCGACACCGCAACTGCGCCTGGACTGGAATATCTTCACTCAGTCGTGGGCGACGTTGCGCATGGGCCTGGGGCAGACGCCAGCAGTGTCGCGCTCGATTGTCGGCAACTCATGGTTCTGGTTTGTGGGTGCGATTTACCTCACGCAAATCCCGGCCTATGCCAAGGAATGGTTGTACGGCGACGAAACCGTGGTGACCTTGATCCTAACGGTGTTCTCGGTGGGCATCGCCCTGGGCTCGATGCTGTGCGAAAAGCTCTCCGGGCGTAAGGTGGAAATTGGCCTGGTGCCGTTTGGTTCGTTTGGCCTGACCGTGTTCGGCCTGCTGCTGTGGTGGCACTCCGGCGGCTTCCCGCAGAACGTGCAACCCAACGATTGGCTCGCGGTGCTCAGCTACGGCCAGGCGTGGTGGGTGCTGCTCGATATCCTCGGCCTGGGTGTGTTCGGCGGCTTTTACATCGTGCCGCTGTATGCGCTGATCCAGTCGCGCACCGCCGAGAACGAACGGGCTCGGGTGATCGCGGCCAACAACATTCTCAATGCACTGTTCATGGTGGTCTCGGCCATCGTCTCCATCCTGCTGTTGAGCGTGGCCAAGCTGTCGATCCCCGAGTTGTTCCTGGTGGTGTCGCTGCTCAACATCGCGGTTAACACTTACATCTTTAAAATCGTTCCCGAGTTCACCATGCGCTTCATGATCTGGCTGCTCAGCCATTCCATGTACCGCGTGGAGCATCGCAACCTGCAAGCCATTCCGGATGAAGGCGCGGCGTTGCTGGTGTGCAACCATGTGTCGTTTGTCGATGCGCTGTTGATTGGCGGCGCAGTACGTCGGCCGATTCGCTTTGTCATGTACTACAAGATCTATCGTTTGCCGGTGCTCAACTTTATCTTCCGCACCGCCGGGGCGATTCCGATTGCCGGGCGCCATGAAGACATTCAGATCTACGAACAGGCGTTCGCGCGGATTGCCCAGTACCTCAAGGATGGCGAGTTGGTCTGCATCTTCCCGGAAGGCAAGCTGACCGCCGATGGCGAGATGAATGAGTTTCGCGGCGGGGTGACGCGCATCCTGGAGGAGACGCCGGTGCCGGTGATCCCGATGGCATTGCAGGGGTTGTGGGGGAGTTTCTTCAGCCGCGATCCGAACAAGGGTTTTTTCCATCGGATCTGGTCGCGGGTGGTGTTGGTGGCGGGTGAGCCGGTGGCCGTGGAGGGGGCGACGCCTGAGCAGTTGCAGGCTGTGGTGGGTGGTTTGCGGGGGAGTGTCAGGTAGTTTTTCGTTGTTTGTCAGCGCCTCATCGCAGGCAAGCCAGCTCCCACATTTGACTGTATTCACAATTCAAACTGTGGGAGCTGGCTTGCC
>NZ_WKCD01000508.1:0-1658 GCF_021606625.1 Pseudomonas sp. PA-4-8C | reverse complement strand
CGGCTAAACCGGCATCCCTGCCGGTTTACCCCCCAAATCCCTGTCGAATTCCGGCCAGCGTGGTTTAACGGGGCGCCTGAGATCAAGATCAAAAGCAGAGCAAGAGCAAGAGCAAGAGCGGCTCGCTTCGCATCGTGGTTACTGTTGGTCGTTATTGAGCTGTCTATCGGGCAAATAGGCCAACTGACCCACCGCTATCGCAGGCAAGCCAGCTCCCACTGGGGATCGGTGTTTCTAGAGTTGGTTGAGGGGGATCTTAAGGTACGTCACGCCGTTTTCTTCCGCCGGCGGCATATTCCCCGCTCGCACATTCACCTGGATCGCCGGCAGCAACAACGTCGGCATCCCCAATCCAGCATCGCGCTGGGTGCGCATCTCTACAAACGCCGCTTCATCCACGCCGTCATGCACATGGATATTGCCCGCCCGCTGTTCCGCCACGGTGGTCTGGCATTTGGCTTCTCGACCCTCGGGTGGGTAGTCATGGCACACGTACAGCTTGGTGTCTGAAGGGAACGCCAGCAGCTTGCGCATCGACGCGTACAACTGCCGCGCATCACCGCCGGGGAAGTCGCAACGGGCGGTGCCGACGTCGGGCATGAACAGGGTGTCGCCCACCAGGATCAAGCGGCCGTCGATCAGATAGGCCATGTCGGCGGGGGTGTGTCCGGGCACATGCAACGCCTGGGCCTTCAAGTTGCCGATATGAAAGATCTCATCCGGCGCAAACAGGTGATCGAACTGCGAGCCGTCCACTCGAAATTCCGGCTCCAGGTTGAACAGGTTCTTGAACACACCCTGCACCTTGCTGATGGATTCGCCGATCGCGATCTTGCCGCCCAAGGTGCGACGCAGGTAGGGCGCGGCGGACAGGTGGTCAGCATGGGCGTGGGTTTCCAGCAGCCACTGCACGTGCAGGCCATGCTCTTGCACAAAGGCAATCACCTTGTCGGCCTGGGCGGTGTCGGTGCGGCCGGACGCCGGGTCGTAATTGAGTACCGAGTCGACAATGGCGCAGGGGCCGCCATCGGCCTCATAGACGATATAGGTGTAGGTCGACGATGCGTCATCCAGAAAGGCTTGAATCAACGCTGGCATGGCGGCTGTCTCTGCTTGGGAAAAAAGTGGTTACAATCAGTTTACGTTTACACATAATGTTTTGAGCTTAAGTGACATAAAGGACCCGAGGCAAATGGAATCTACGTTGAGTGAGGGCGAGGTCGCCCAGTTGCGTGCTTCGGCGTCCAAGGCCTGTGCCTTGCTCAAGGCCCTGGCCAATGAAGACCGCTTGTTGATCCTGTGCCAGTTGACCCAGGGCGAGCGCAACGTCGGTGAGCTGGAAGCCTTGACTGGCGTACGCCAGCCCACCCTGTCACAACAGTTGGGCATCCTGCGCGATGAAGGGTTGGTCGCCACCCGTCGGGAAGGCAAATACATTTTCTACGGGCTGGCCAGCCACGAAGTGATTCAAGTGATGAAGACCCTGTCCGGCCTGTATTGCGGCGCGGTCATAAAAAGTTGGGCGTGACGCCATCCGGCAGCGACCCTTGTGTGCATTGACTCAAAAAGGCAGTAGACAATGACCGAACAACACTGGGGACCCACCATCAGTGGCGATATCGTAGTCATCGGCGGCGGCTCGGCAGGCATCGGCCTGC
>NZ_WKCD01000507.1:0-1675 GCF_021606625.1 Pseudomonas sp. PA-4-8C | reverse complement strand
AGAGATGGCGTCATGCTAAGCGCGCTAAGCGTTTGGATTGCTGGGTCAAATCCCAAGCAAAAAAAAGCCTGTATCTCCACACGATCTGCCCGGTGCGAGAAGTTGGCCGCAACGGATATAAACGACTACCCGCAAACCTTGTGGGCCTGCACGTAGCTTATCGATTGGGGGCACGCAACCAGGTTCACAGATGCCGTGCCCCCCCTCATCCGTCAGATAGCCTCAGGTAAGTTCTGAGCCTTTTCCGGCGGCTTGATTGAGCCGATGTACACCGCGAAGATAGTCAGTAGCGCGCCGGCGATCTGGAGCGAGGAGCTTGCCTTGCCGAGAAAAGCGACGTCGATGAAGTAAGTGATCACCGGTTCGAGCAGCAGGATCAGTCCGGCCAGCCCCAGGCTGAGGGCGCCGATCGAACGATTGACCAGCAACCAACCGACGAATTGCACCAGTACCCCGTAAATCACCAGCATCACCAAGGTTTGTCCGTCCACAATGGCCAGGCTTTCCCCGGTCGCCAGCGCGTATACCAGCAATACCAGGGCTGCCCACAGACTCAAGTTGAGCATCTGCGCAATTTTGTCACCGCCACCATCAGGCAGCTGAGTATTGAGCTTCAGGAAGTACACGCAAATGGCATACGCCAGCCCCGACAGCACCCCATACACCACGCCTTTGATCCCGACTCCGCTGGTCATTTCCGGCAACAGCAACAGGTACAGCCCGACGAAGGCCAGCGAGATGGAAATCAGGAAGTAGATCGAGGGCTTTTCCTTCAACAGGTACAGCCCCAGCAAGGTCATGAAGAACACCTGGCAGTTGGTCAGGATCGATCCGATGCCCGGACCAACGATGTAGATGCTCTGATGCCACAGCACCAAGTCGATCGCCAGAAATACTCCGGCCAGTGCAGTGTAGAGCTGGGCCTTGGCGCTTTTGAGTCGCACCGGCGTCTTGCGCACCTTGAGGAGCAGGAAGAACAGGATCGAGGCGATCAGCATCCGATAGAATCCGGCACCACCGGCGCCGATATGGGCGAAAGCCACCGCCAGTGCTGACAGGCTGAGCATCAGCCCGCCGATGGTCAGCTCGATGATTGCCCGGTTGTTATTAGTCGACATGGGAGACCTCATTGGTAAAGCGCAACGTATCTGTATCCGTGCCCGATTCGCTGGACGAGGGGTATTCCAGTACCTGCTGCATGGCCTCAAAAATGCTCGCCAGTCCGTTCTGCAGGGTTTCTGCGTCGATGGTCAGGGCCGGCATCAATTTGAGCACCTGATCTTGCGGGCCGCAGCGCTCGATGATCAATCGGCGCGTAAAGCACGCGCGCGTGACCGCGGCGGTCAAGGACGCATCGTGGAACTCGATGCCATAAAACAGCCCGCGACCACGCACCTGCTTGATATGCACAGCGAAGCGCTCGGTGACCTTGGCGAACCAGGACTTCAGGAGCGTTTCATTGGCCTGGATGTGCTTGACCAGACGGTCGTCGCTCCAGTATTCCTGCAAGGTTTTGGTCGCGGCGACGAAGGCCAGGGTGTTGCCACGGAAGGTGCCGTTGTCTTCGCCGGGCGACCATTGATCCAGCTCTGGACGATGCAGCAGCAGGGCGAACGGCAGTCCGTAACCACTGAGGGATTTCGACAGGCAGACCATGTCCGGGGTGATACCGGAC
>NZ_WKCD01000506.1:0-1704 GCF_021606625.1 Pseudomonas sp. PA-4-8C | reverse complement strand
CTCGACTACATCCGGCTTTGCCGGGAATGCAGCCTGGATCTGCGCACGATCGGCAACATGCTCAACATCGTGATCCCATCACTGCAGCGCGAAGCGGCAGCGATTCGGGGCGCAGTGAGCGAATTTGCCGGGGAATTCCCTGGGCTTGAGCAAGACGCCGAACTGCTGGAGTCGGCAATACGCGCCGGACTCCAGCGCTGTTCGCCTCAGCCACACCAGCAAAGAGATGTTCGCAGCATGACGGACCTTTTCACTGATGCCCATCCAGAGCGGTGGGCATCGGGAAAACAACCCCATGGAGTGCTAAACGATGATTCGAATTGTTGATGAGGACGCTGACCAGTCTCCATATGACGAAGGGTACGCGTCCAGAATTTCTGGGGCTGATCTTGATGAAAGTCTCTGTGACGATTGGGTGGCAGGCTGGTATGACGCCGACAGCAATCTGCGCTACGAAGCAGAGAACCCGCTTCCAAACTGAACAACCAGCGCCACGACAGCCTGTCGCTAACTGCCCTATACCGGTGATGGTTGAGGTCCTGGGTGGTCAGGACGAACCCGGTTAACCCACCCGATCCTCTCTATGAGAGCGCATCGGGGTGTGATTTGGAGTTTGCCTCGGCGGATCAGGGGCGCCCTGCGTGCGGGGTGGTGTCGACTAGGTAGCGCTGCCGAAATCGACGTAATTTTTTTGGGTTCGAATCCCTACCAAATCACACCCCGATGCGGACGAAACTGCGGCCTATAACCGCCCACCTGCATCACCGGCGAATAGCTCAACCCGCATTGCGCAGGGTCAGCGCCAACCTGGTATTGGCGAGCTACCTTGATCTGGCACAAGCGCCGTGACAGTCGGGAAAGACCGACACACACCCTAACTGGAGATCACCATGCTCCTACTGTTCCTGATCGGCGCAGCGCTCAGCCATGCGCGGCCAGAACCGCCAACTGATGACGGCCTGCCAACCGGTCCCTTGCGCTTCCATCGTGAGCGCTGGCGTTCTAGACCGGGGCTCTCGGCGTTCTGGCGCTGACGGTCCCGCCAAAAACAAGCACAAAGCTACGGCATCTGTGAAAGCCCGGACGTCCAACCGGGCTTTCTTTATCCCGCCTCTACCCGTCAGCACTCCTCCCCCGCGCCCATCGGCAACCAGCGGGAGGCATGAGTGTTGACGAATATAGGTGAACAACCCGCCACTTTGGAGGCGACCATGTCAGCACTACGCAAGGCTCAGTTTGAGCACGACGAACAACTGCCGCCTCCGGTGAGCGAAACCTCTCAGCAATTGGCTCGCAGCGAATGGCTGTACAACGCCGCCGAAGAGCTGGCCAGAGGTGGCAGTGTCGTGTTCAAGCGACACCTACACCCACAGCAAGGCGTCACGGCCTACCAGTTCGCACTGGCTGTCGATGAGTACGCCAACAACCTTCTGGCCGACTGCGGCGTCGACACTCCAGCCCTGGGCTACTTACTGATCGCAGGGATGGCGGGTTCGAGGGTGAAATCGGAAGCACTGGAGCTGCTTGGCCGGAGTGACCACCAACTTGGGAAGCTCGGCGAGATTGCCGAACGCCTCCTTCAACCTTTGGCTGATGACGCTCTTGTCGCCCAGGCCGAGGACAATGAACTGTGAGCCCCTACGTTGAGATCGATAAAGCGTTGTTTGCGCTTGAAGATCCAGATAAGCCCGCTCTCGACGAGAT
>NZ_WKCD01000505.1:0-1732 GCF_021606625.1 Pseudomonas sp. PA-4-8C | reverse complement strand
AGCTCAGGCGGTGCAGTATTACTTTATCTGAACAGTTCTTTTCGAAAATAATCCTCAATGAATTCATTCGTCCCATACACAACCGCTTGTTTTTTCGAGTCACGCAAAATTACAAAGACAATTTCCCGGCAAATATCTTGCAATCCTTGGCTTATAGAAAGTGAAGCATCAATATCTGCTTGCTTTATGTGAGAACCGTGAGTGACCTGAGAGCGAATCCCATAGGCCTTTTTCATGAATTGGTATCGAGCCTCCATATCCTTTGCTGAACCACCTAGAAAGTGAGCAACTCGCTCAGAAAGCCTGTGCGTTAATTCACCTGTACTAGTTGAAAAAAGACTTTCTAGCGCACTGCATATTTGTGCAATTTTCAGAGATGGATATTGAGTTTTACGCGAAGACGTTACGAAGTTGAGAAAGCGGTCAAACCGAGTGCTTTTTTTTGAAACAGGTGAGTTGAACATGCTAAACCCCCTGTCATGGATATGACTTCTAAGTTCAAAACTTACATCTCGCCACTGATTTATTTCTAAAGCGTTGAACGTAGTGTCCATCAAGGCGTCGCCATTAGCCTTCGACAGCGTTGAATACAATCCGTTACTAGTCCAAAAATCCTGACCTTCATTGTTGAGATGACAGTGTGCTAGCTCACATCCTATCGCATTATCTTTCACCAACCATGAGTCTTCAATAATCATGGAGAGCCATACCAGCCATGTAAGTAGCAAAGTTTCGCTGTGGTCATACCCCTTCCAAATAGAAACTTCTTCCGGCCTACATACTACTAAATGATCAGCACGGAGCAGATGATTATGCTCAATATGTCCGACAAAATACTTGAAAGGTGCATCAAGGAAATTTTTTATAAGTTTTGGATCATTAATTAAAGAGACCCCAGGCATCATTTCATATATACCCGGCTCCGCATTTACGTTGAGCCAACGCAACGTGGAAACTATATTTACTTTCATTTACCCCCCAAGCAACCGGTTTTGTTTTAAGCATATAACTCATATCAATCAATAACGCCAGCCGGCGAGGCTCCCATATGTCCGCACAACAGATCGACGAAAAGAAACTCGAGCGCGCGATCCGCAAGATCAAGCATTGCCTGGCACTGGCTCAAAGCGCCAACGAGAACGAAGCTGCAACGGCACTCCGGCAGGCCCAGGCATTGATGCGCGAGTACCGGCTGACCGAAATGGATGTGAAGTTGAGCGACGTCGGTGAGGTTGAGTCGGCCCTGTTCCGCACCAGGCGTCGGCCAGCGTGGGATCAGCAGCTGAGCATCGCTGTAGCAGACGCATTCAGCTGCACAACCCTGCGCCGCCGGACGTGGTGTTCTGCAAAAGGCCAAATCATTGAGTGCGCGACATTCGTCGGCGTTTCTCCCGCCCAGAACATCGCCTTGTACGCGTATGAAGCACTGCACACCCAGCTTACTCAGGCGCGCAAGGAGTACTGCTCGGCCGTCAGGTCGGGAGTCCGTCGTAGCCGGTATTCGGCAGAAACTGCCGGCGACCACTTTGCGCTGGCGTGGGTTTGGGAGGTCCAGTCGAAGCTGAAAGCTCTTGTGCCTCAAGGCGACGATGATCCGCTGGTAAGCCCCGCCACCGGCCAAGACCTCGTTGCGATTCAGGCGCAGGACAAGGCACTGATCAGAGAATATCTCGCTACCCAGGAAATCGGGAAGTCCAGGAAAGGCAAGGCGGTAGAGCTTGATATAAATGTC
>NZ_WKCD01000504.1:0-1734 GCF_021606625.1 Pseudomonas sp. PA-4-8C | reverse complement strand
CTGGACATGCCTGGCCCAGGACTCGCGCCGCGCGTGCATCGTTTCCATGTGAATCCCCTGCTGAAAAATACAGAGGATGCGGGCAGGGGTGCTCGAGGAGAAGGTGGGCGGGCTGGACGCTTACTTTCTTCGATGGAGTTGGCAACGTCGACAGGCACGCCTAGCTCTTTGAGTGCCATCCCAATACCGTGCAACGGGTTTCTGAGTTGCTTCACGAGCTCATCCAACAGCCCGCGCATATCATTGGCACCTACATTGTCCAATGAAACGCTGGCAACTTTCTTGGTGAATTCGTTAAGCGTCATCGGCTCCAACGGTTTGTTGTCGTTCAAGCCGTTTTGAGCAAAAAACCATTCTTTTCCATTGCTGCCGTGCATATTTCCATAAGCGTCATAGGTATAAAGTAGTTTCTTCCCATCTTCTTGATACCCGATATAGGTCGCTTTTCCATCTGGCGTGATTTTGTGAAGCTTCGTGCGCACCAGTCCACTGACCTGAATGGGTGGCACCGAAGCGTCTTTGTTCAACCGTTCGAAAATATCACCCTTCTCATAGCCAAAACTGCCCACCACTGCATTGGTGTCGCCTGCTGCGAATTCCCCTAACTTTTGACTGACCCTGTCCTCCTGTTTCGGCGATTGATCACTGGAAAAATGCTGTGTGAATCGCTTTCGCTCAGTCGGGTCATTGGCCACTTCCTTGAGCCAGGCCGTCATCTCCTCAGCATTCTTGAATTCATGAAACGATGTCACTTCATCTTCCGGCATATACAGGACGAGATTAGGCCCCTCTTCTGTAGGCGGCACCCGCTTGATCACCATCATGTCGTTGGACTGAACGCCGTCGACCGCAAATGTCGAGACCTGCACCCCTGGACTTCCCGGTTTGTCGGGTGACACCGCTGCCTTCGTCAGTTGATACCCTTCGGCGCTGAGTGTGCCGCCCAGGTACTCGGTTTCACCGTCATCGAGAAATTTTTCACGCGCCTGATCGACCGGGTCTGCCTGACCGGTTGAACGAACACTGCGCGCAGGCCCAGCCTGCTCCGTTGATATAGATGGACCGATCGTGTGTTGAGGGGTAGGAGCATTCACATTCATAAGAGGGCCTCCTTATAGTGAAAAACGCAGGTTTTTCTGCGTCCTGCCCTCTGAGTGGTATCTCAAGAAACATCTGTTCCCAATAAACTGCAGGCCATTTGCAATACGATGCATCAGGCATAAAAAAGCCCGGTAAAAACCGGGCTTTTTTGCTTTAGCCAGTCATCAATCGGCGGTCAGTACACCACGACGCACCTGGTCGCGCTCGATCGACTCGAACAGCGCCTTGAAGTTGCCCTCGCCAAACCCATCGTCGCCTTTGCGCTGGATGAATTCGAAGAACACTGGGCCCATCAGGGTTTCCGAGAAGATCTGCAGCAGTAGACGCTTGTCACCGGCAACCGACGAGCCATCCAGCAGGATGCCGCGCGATTGCAACTGGTCCACCGGCTCACCGTGGTTCGGCAGGCGGCCTTCAAGCATTTCGTAGTAAGTGTCGGGCGGCGCGGTCATGAAGCGCATGCCGATCTTCTTCAGCGCGTCCCAGGTCTGGATCAGGTCGTCGGTGAGGAACGCGACGTGCTGGATGCCCTCGCCGTTGAATTGCATCAGGAACTCTTCGATCTGCCCGGCGCCCTTGGACGACTCTTCGTTCAAGGGAATACGGATCTTGCCATCCGGCGCGCTCATGGCC
>NZ_WKCD01000503.1:0-1736 GCF_021606625.1 Pseudomonas sp. PA-4-8C | reverse complement strand
CCCAGTGACCGTCTTCGACGCTGAGGAGGTTGCCTTGGCGGTCGTAGGCGTAGTCGACAACGTTGCTGTCGGGCAGGGTTTTTCTTACAAGGCGCCCGGCGTGGTCGCGCACGTAGCGGGTGATTAGCTGACTGCCATCGTCGCCGTATTCGGTTTTCTCCAGCAGGTTGCCGTTAAGGTCGTAGGCATACGCGGTGCGTTGGCCGTCGAAGCCGGTTTCCTGGCGGATCAGGCCGTTGGAGTGGTAGTTGAGTTGGTAGGTTTCGCCGGCTTCGTTTTCGATCTCGGTGAGGAGCAGCCGGGCGTTGTCGTAGCGGTATTTGACCTGAGTGCCGTCGGCGTTGAGACGGCGGCTGATCAGGTGCAGGCCGTCTGCGTATTCGTAGCGGGTGACGTGGCCGAGTTCGTCGCGTTCGGCGATGATTTTGCCGTAGGGATTGTAGCTGAATTCGCGTGTGGCGCCGCCTGGCAAGACGAGGCGAATCAGCCGACCGACGCTGTCCCATTCATAGACTGTTTGCGCGCCGTGCTCATCCTCACGGGCGATTTGCCTTCCGAGGTCGTCATAGCGATAACGCTTGATCCCACCATTGGGCAATTGCTCCTCAAGCAACTGCCCCCGCTCGTTCCACACCAACCGATGACAACTGCTGTCGGGATACCAAACTCCAGTCAGTTGCCCCTGTTTGTTGTAGCTGTAGTCAGTAGCCTCTCCATCGGGATCGGTCCTACGCGTAACATCGCCTTGCTCATTACGCTCATATTTCCAGACCGCCTCCCCACGCCGAACAACCCGTACAAAATCGTTGTCATGCTCGTAGGACGTTGGCTCATCAT
This sequence comes from Pseudomonas sp. PA-4-8C, assembly GCF_021606625.1. Classification (NCBI taxonomy): domain Bacteria; kingdom Pseudomonadati; phylum Pseudomonadota; class Gammaproteobacteria; order Pseudomonadales; family Pseudomonadaceae; genus Pseudomonas; species Pseudomonas sp. PA-4-8C. Next base: position 899 of record NZ_WKCD01000503.1, on the reverse strand, counting down.
CCCCCGGAAACAGCGCGACCAGGCGTCCGGCGTCGTCATACTGATAGGCCGTCACCGCGCCCATCGGATCTTGCTCGACGGTCAGCCGCCCCTGGTTGTCGTAGGATTTAAAGTGCGTGGCGCCGTCCGGATCAATCCTCTGCACCAGCCGTGCCCGCTGGTCATGGACATACACCTCCTGGCTACCATCGGCGTTATGCACCGTGACGCGCCCGTCATCCCCCCAGGCATAGCGCGTGTCCATCTGCGAAAAACTTGCCCAATGCCGGACGCAGCGCGCCGCCTTGCCAGCGTGTTCCCATTCCCAGAAGAAACTCGCGCCACCGGCCAACTGCCGCTCGAGAATGACGTGCTGATCGTCGTACCGATAACGCTCGCTTTCTCCGACAGCATTGGTCGCGCAAACCAGTCGTCCCGCTTCGTCATAGGCGTAGGAAACAACGTTTTGCTCGGTGACCCACACGTAGGGCTCACGCCCTTTGGCGCGATGCACCTGATAGTCCACCGCGACGATGCGACCCAACTCATAACGCAGCAGCAACGAACGACCGGCGCCGTTATCCAGCCGCTCAATCCGCCCAGAACGATCCCGGCAAAGGCGCAGCCGGTTGTCATACGCATCGCTGATGGTTGTCAGCACACCGTCGCGAAAGTTGTAGAAACGCGAGGCCTGGGCCAACACCAACTCGTCAGGCGCCGAACCTAAATAGATCGCCGCTTCGGCCAGGCTATTGGTGATCGCGGGCCGAGAATCGGTGGGCAAGGGCAGGGTAGTCGAGCGATTCTCATGGTCGATCCACACCACCGAATCGCCCGACACCACCAGACGATGGGCCAGCGCATGGCTCCAACCAAACCCCAACCCACACTCGACTTCCACCGCACTGGTGCGGTACAGC
>NZ_WKCD01000502.1:0-1749 GCF_021606625.1 Pseudomonas sp. PA-4-8C | reverse complement strand
CGGCCGCGCCAAACCCTGGGCTGGAAATTCCCCATAGAGGTGCTGACCGAGCACCTGCAGCTCCTGGCGACCAATAACTTGAATACGGTCAACTGACTGTTGCACTTGGAACTTGAGTCCGCCCTGCGGCACCAACCCCAAACTGTGAATTAAGACGCGTGGTTTTTTGTTTACTGAAATCATTCAGCTCAAACTTTGTGCCGCCTTTGTCCGGTTCGTGGTGCGTTGCACCGTAGCTATAAATGTACTGTGAGTTTCTTCTTGCATACGCTTCCAGCGGGCCTTCGCCTCTTTCACTCACAAGATTGTCGATGTTACGTACACCGTCAAATACTCGGGAGCGTGTGTAGTTACCGGACTGCATCGCCAAATTTTCGAACGTATCAACATTCAGCGTAATGTTTTTGCCGGCAGAGATGAGCGAAGCTGTATTGGTAAATCGTCCTACGTCTGCTCCCAAACTTCCTGCCACAGAGACCGTAGCTCGCTCTCCCGTGATCGACGATTGGGACTCATAATGTTCATCGACATAAAACGTTCCACCCAGCCTGAATCTGATGTCACCCGACAGAAATTTTTCTGCCCCCACGATCCCATCAGTTTTGTTATTGAAACTGTTGGTGGACAATGAGAAGTCTCCGTCAACATTAATCGATGACGCCAGGTTATTAACTTCATTTGCCCGCCCACCGTTTACACCGGCAATCTCCAAGTTACCGAAGCTATACACCGCGCCTTTTTTTTGGTTGGTGAAGTCGTTGACCAGCAGGTTCATATCCCCCCCGCTGAAGATCAGCCCGCCTTCGTTGCCAAGCGTCGTTACCTTGATCGTCAAGTCCTGAGCGGCGCCAAGGGTGCCAAAGTTACTCAAGTTATTGGCCTTGACCGTCATTGCTTCATTGGACGTCAACCGACCGTAATTGGTGAGCTGCCCCGCATCAATCGACGTAATGCCACCACCCGCGAGGCGCCCCGTGCTGGCCAGATTTAACTGCGCTGCACTCAATCCAAAAGTGCCCTGGCTGGTGGCCCGGCCACTACCGTTATAGCTTCCGTCCAGGCCGACGTTGAGGCTGCCATCACTGGCAATCAAGCCATCGTTGGACCAGTTAATACCTTTACCCACCAGGCTGTCGGAAGCCAGCAACTGCCCTTCTGCCGTTTGGTTAAGTGTCTTGACGTTAACGGTCAGACGCCCCGCCTGGATCACACTGCTGTTGGTCCAGTCATCAGCAGTAAGGGTCAAGCCACCTCGGGTGACAACGTTCCCGCCCACGTTCGTCAAGTTGGCCGTGCTGATGTCAAACGTACCGCCCCCCACATGCAACACACTGCCGCCCACGTTCTGGAAGACACTGGCCTTCAACATCAAATCGCTGTTGGCGGTTTCCAGTGTGCCGTTGCGGTTATCCAGCACACCGCCAATCTGAAAGTCAGTCTTACCGCTCCTGCCCAAAGCCCGCAGTTGCCCGCCCTGGTTATCCACGCTATCCGCCTCGACCTTCAGCGTGGTGTCACTTTCAATAATGCCTTTCTGGTTGTTCAGCGCCCCGCCACTGAGTTTGAGGTCAACCTGCCCGCCTGCCACCTGGCCGCGTACATCACCGCCGTTATCAAAACTGCTGCCGATGACCTTGACCATCCCTTTGGCGTACAGCCCGCCATCGCGGTTGTCGAAGGCGCCGGTGGTGACGTCGGTGTCGCCGGTTTGCGCGGCGATGCGGCCGCCGTTGTTGTTGAGGCTGGCAC
>NZ_WKCD01000501.1:0-1762 GCF_021606625.1 Pseudomonas sp. PA-4-8C | reverse complement strand
GGGCCAGGGTGTGCAGCGTATTGGTCATGGCGCTGGCGACGGTCATGGAGAAGTCCGCGGCGTCATGGTGCAGGCCCAGCAGGATATCGGACTCGTCGATGACGCCCACCAGTGTCTGGCCATCGACCAGTACCGGCAGTTGCGACACGTCCGCCAGGCGCATGCGCTGGAAGGCGGTGAGCAGGGTGTCGTCGGGGCTCACGCTGATCACCCGGCCGTCTTCGAAGCGGCGCGCGATCAGGTCACGCAGGTCGCCGTAGTGCTTGTACTGCAACAGGCCGGCGTCGTTCATCCACTGGTCGTTGTAAACCTTCGACAGGTAGCGCGTGCCGGTGTCGCAGACAAAGGTCACCACGCGCTTGGGTTCGGTTTGCTCGCGGCAGTAGCGCAAGGCAGCGGCGAGCAGGGTGCCGGTGGATGAGCCGCCGAGGATACCTTCGGCCTTGAGCAATTGGCGGGCGTGGTCGAAGCTGTCGGCATCGCTGATGGAGTAGGCGTGGCGCACGCTGGACAGGTCGGCGATCGAGGGGATGAAGTCCTCGCCTATTCCTTCAACGGCCCAGGAACCGGGGGTTTCCAGCGTGCGGCTGCGGCTGTACTCGGCCATCACCGAACCGACCGGGTCGGCCAGCACTATGGCCAACTCGGGTTGCACGCGCTTGAAGAAACGCGTCAAACCGGTGAGCGTGCCGGCCGAGCCGACGCCCACCACAATGGCGTCCACGTCGTGCTGGGTTTGCGCCCAGATCTCCGGCGCGGTGCTGGTCTCGTGGGCCAAGGGGTTGGCCGGGTTATTGAACTGGTCGGCGAAGAACGAGCCTGGAATATCTTTGGCCAAACGTGCCGCCACGTCCTGGTAATACTCGGGATGGCCCTTGCCCACATCGGAACGGGTGATATGCACTTCGGCGCCCATGGCCTTGAGGTGCAGCACCTTTTCCGTGGACATCTTGTCGGGCACCACCAACACCACCCGGTAACCCTTGGCCCGGCCCACCAGCGCGAGGCCCAGGCCGGTATTACCGGCGGTGGCTTCAATGATGGTACCGCCAGGGCGCAAACGACCATCGCGCTCGGCAGCGTCGATCATCGCCAGGCCGATGCGGTCCTTGATGGAACCGCCGGGGTTTTGCGATTCCAACTTGAGAAACAGCGTGCAGGGGCCGGTATCGAAGCGGCTGACCTTGACCAGCGGGGTATTGCCGATCAGCTCGAGTACGGCAGGGCGGGAAGGCGTGGGCATGTCGTCTCCTGGTTACGGGATGGGCGTAGGGCGAGGGACAGCAAAAAAACAGCATGGCTTGGAACATAGGCCGGTATCGCCGGTGTCGCAACTGGGCGTCCGTTGGATGACTTTTTTTGCCGCATGGGGGGAAGGCGCGCAATCAAACTGTGGGAGCGGGCTTGCTCGCTAAGGCGGCCTGACAGCCAACGCTTATCTACCTGATGCCCTGTGAAATGTGGGAGCTGGCTTGCCTGCGAAGACGGCCTGACAGCCGACCGGGATCTGAGATCAGACTGAGTACATATCCGTTATGTAGGTAACGGCCACTTAGGGTTCCGCCCTGACGGCGTCTTACTTTTGAAAAGCGCAAAAGTAAAACGCTCTTGCCCCACCACTCGGCACCTCGCCTGGGCTCGGTGTGCCCGAACACAGGCTTGAATCCGTGGGCCGCCGCCACGCGCCATCCATGGCGCGGGGCGGCTAACCCGGCGTCCTGCCGGGTTACCCACGAATTCAAGCCTGCGTTCGGCCAGCGTG
>NZ_WKCD01000500.1:0-1764 GCF_021606625.1 Pseudomonas sp. PA-4-8C | reverse complement strand
CACTCGGGGCCGGCGAAGCGTTGGAGGACGTTGTCGATGACATCGGTGGGGGTAATGGTCCCGTCGAAGTCACACAAGACATACCACTGGCTGAACGTCGGAGGTGCTGTAGCATCTCCCTGATCCGCGCAAGTGTGCTGGCGACAGTTACTTGAGGCGCCTTCCATAAAAATCCCGTTCAGTTCGTTGTCAGAGGCGAGTGTTCAATTGCTGGAGCACTGCCGTGCGACAAAACATTACGGGTTCTTTCTGATGGATGTCGTGGGAGTAATCCCAAGCTAAAAGCGTTAAATCGAAACTACAAAGTAGGAAATGTATAGACGATGTAGGATGGTTTACCTGGCACGCTTGGAGTGCCAGGTAAAGTCGTTATCTGCGTTTGGGCATCATGCGCAGCGCCGTGTTATCGCGCATCACGTAATGATGAAAGATCCCCGCCAACGCATGCAGCCCGATCAGCCAGTAACCGATCTGGCCAAATAGCACGTGCCAGCCTTCAATTTCCTTGGCCAATGCTTTGTTTTCCGTGATCAGCGGCGGCAATTCCATCCCATAGAACATCACTGAATGCCCTTCGGCACTGACGATCAACCAACCGGCAATCGGCATGCCGATCATCAACGCATACAACGCAGCGTGCATCAGCGTCGCCAGCAGGCTTTGCCACTGCGGCGGCGCCGGCACGATCTTCGGCGCCACCCCCAGGCTACGTGCAAACAAGCGCAGCCACACCAGTACAAACACGGTAAGGCCGAGCATGAAGTGCATTTCAACAATCAAGGTGCGCGCACCGCTGCCTTTGGGGAATTGGCCGCGCAGTTCAATGCAGGCGTAGACCACCGCCAGCAGCACCACCATCAACCAGTGCAACGCAATGGACATAGTGCTGTAGCGTGTATCGGAATTTTTCCACGGCATCGCTGTGTTCCTCACTCATCAGGGCGTACCTCCATTCTTTAGCGATGGAGTGCATTAACTGTATGCCTGTTTTGAGCGCTGCGCTTGTTGCCACTGCCCTTGTCTTGACCTCGGTCAGTAGGCCTGCGGCATTTCCCCGCGGGCCAGGCGCTGGTTGATGTCGCTGATGACCCGTGGCAGATCGGTGATGGTGTCAATCAGGTAATGTGGACGTGAAGCTTCGAACATCGCTTCGATGCGCTGGCGCTCGCTGGCCAGTGTGTCGGTGTCCAGGGCGCGGAATTGCTCGTAGGTCAGGCCCAGCGCGTTGCCAGAGCAGGTCAGGGCCACGGTCCACATGCCGGCACGGCGACCTTCGAGAATGCCCGGCACGGTGTCGTCGACCTTCACGCAGGCCGCCACATCATCAATGCCCAGGGCGATCACGTTAGCCAGCGCCTGGGCCGGCCATGGTCGGCCGTTGGGCACTTCGTCAGTGGCCACGACGTGGTCGGCGACGTAGCCGTTGGTGGCAGCCAGGGCCACGACCTTGTCCATCACCTGCTTGGGGTAGCCGGAGCAGGAACCGATCTTGATACCTTGGCCGCGCAGGGCGGCGATGGTGTCGAGGGCGCCGGGGATCAGGGCCGAGTGCTCGGCAATTTTCTCGATCTGCAGCGGCATGAAGCGCTGGTAGATGGCGGTCACGTCGTCGTCGGTGGGCGTGCGGCCGAACGCCTGGCGGTAGCGTTCGGCAACTTGCGGTTGGTCGCAGAGGGTGCGGATATGGTCCCACTTGCCCATGCCCATCGGGCCACGGGCCTCCTCGATAGATACCTGCACGTCGAACTCGGCGAAGGCCTCGAC
>NZ_WKCD01000050.1:0-27274 GCF_021606625.1 Pseudomonas sp. PA-4-8C | reverse complement strand
GTCTCGGGCAGCGTGGTGGCATTCGCACCGAATTACGCGGTATTCATGCTCGGGCGCGCGTTGATTGGCCTGGCAATTGGCGGCTTCTGGTCACTGTCGGCGGCCACGGCAATGCGCCTGGTCGAGCCCGCCCAAGTGCCACGGGCCTTGGCCATCGTCAACGGTGGCAACGCCCTGGCGACGGTGATCGCGGCGCCGCTGGGCAGCTTTCTTGGCGGCCTGATTGGCTGGCGCGGCGCATTCTTTTGCGTGGTGCCAGTGGCCGTGATTGCGCTGGCCTGGCTGTGGCTGAGCTTGCCGGCGCTCAAGCACAGCGGCACGGCGGCCACCGGCAATGCGCTGCGCCTGCTGAAAAACCCCAAGGTGACCTTGGGCATGTGCGCTGTCAGCCTGTTCTTCATGGGCCAGTTCATGCTGTTCACTTACCTGCGGCCGTTCCTGGAAGGCGTGACCCGGGTCGAGGTGTCCACCCTGTCGCTGATGCTGCTGGTGCTCGGCCTGGCCGGCCTGGCGGGTACGGTGTTGATTGAGCACTTGCTCAAGCGCCACCTGTACCCGACGCTGATTGCTATCCCGCTGATCATGGCCGGCATTGCCCTTGCGCTGGTGGCGTTCGGTGGTTCAGCGATTGTCACCACCGTGCTGTTGGGCTGCTGGGGCCTGGTGGCCACTGCTGCGCCCGTTGGCTGGTGGACATGGCTGGCCCGCGCCTTGCCCGACGACGCCGAGGCCGGCGGGGGATTGATGGTCGCCATCATCCAGCTGGCGATTGCCGCCGGCGCCACCGTCGGTGGTGTGGCATTCGACGTGAGCGGCTATCAGGCCACCTTCGAGCTGAGCGCCGCCTTGCTGGTGATCGCCACGCTGCTCGCTTACCTGGCATCGCGCCGCCCTGCTCATGCGCGCATGGCGAGCGGCACTACTTGAAAAAATGACTCGGCGTTTTGCCAAACTGTTTCTTGAACATGCTGGTAAAAGCGCTGGGGCTTTCATAGCCCAATTCAAACGCCACATCGATGATCTTCTGCCCCACCGCAATGCGTTCCAGCGCCAGCAATAGCCGCGCTTGCTGGCGCCACTGGCCGAAGGTCATGCCGGTTTCCTTGCGGAACAGGCGCTGGATGGTGGTTTGGTCCAACCCCAACCGCGCACTCCAGTCGGCGACGGTGGAGGCATCACTCGGCTCGTCCTGCAACGCCAGGCAGATCGGGCTCAGGCGTGGGTCGGCAGGCTGGGGCAAAGACAGCGGCAAGGCCGGCAGGATAGCCAGTTCATCAAGAATCAGGTGCATGATCCGCGCGTCGCGTGAATCCTCGGCATACGGCGGTTTCAGGCTCACCGAGGCCTTGATCAGTTCACTCAGCAACGGCGAGACCGTCACCGTCTTGGGCTCGGCCGGCAGGTTGGGGAAGCTGTCCGGGCGCACGAACACGCTGCGCATCTGCAGCGTACCCACGCAGCGCAGCGAGTGAACTTGACCGCAAGGCATCCAAAAGCCACGATTGGGCGGCACCGTCCATTGCCTCAGGGCCGAGTACACCACCATCACACCGCCAATGGCGTACAGCAGTTGGTGCTTGTTGTGGCTGTGTTCGGGGATCACCCAGTTTTCGGGGTAATCGGTGGCCGAGCTGATGACGGCCCAGTCGCCCTCATCGATTTCTCGCAGAAATTTATCCAGTGATTTGATCATTTCGCCCTTTTTGCGATGGTTTCTGCCCGAATTGCGCGAGACAGGCATTGGCGCCGAATCTAGCATAAACGCCGAGTCCAGATGGAGTGGCGGTTCACATCACCGCCGCCCGCCTCCACGCCTGTCAGCTGCCTTGTACGGAATGCCCGCATGTCCACAGTCACAGCGTCACCCGCCGCACCTTCGACCAGCCCGCAAGTAAGCCCCTTAGTCATGCGCGTCCTGGGCGCCTGTGCCCTGGCGCACCTGATCAATGACTTGATCCAGGCGGTGCTGCCGTCGATCTACCCGATGCTCAAGGCCAACTACGGCCTGAGCTTTACCCAAGTCGGCCTGATCACCCTGACCTTCCAGTTGACCGCCTCGCTGTTGCAACCGTGGATCGGCTACCACACCGACCGCCACCCCAAACCCTGGCTATTGCCGGCGGGCATGGTGTGCACCTTGGTCGGCATCTTGATGCTGGCCTTTGTCGGCAACTTCCCGGCGATATTGCTCGCGGCGGCGCTGGTGGGCGTGGGCTCATCGACCTTCCACCCGGAAACCTCCCGCGTTGCACGCCTGGCTTCCGGTGGGCGCTACGGCTTGGCGCAATCGACCTTCCAGGTCGGCGGCAACACCGGCAGCGCCTTCGGCCCGTTGCTGGCGGCGGCGATCATCATTCCCTACGGCCAAAGCCACATCGCCTGGTTCGGCCTGTTCGCGGTGTTCGCCATCCTGGTGCTGTACGGTTTGAGCCGCTGGTACCGCCACCACCTCAACCTGTTCAAGCTCAAGCAAGGCAGCCAGGCGACCCACGGTTTGTCCAAAGGCCGCGTGACCTTCGCCCTGGTGGTACTGGCTGTGCTGGTGTTCTCCAAATACTGGTACATGACCAGCCTGACCAGTTACTTCACGTTCTACCTGATCGAGAAATTCCAGCTGTCGGTGGCCAGCTCGCAGATGTACCTGTTCCTGTTCCTCGGCGCAGTGGCCGTGGGCACCTTTGCCGGTGGCCCCATCGGCGACAAGATCGGCCGCAAAAAAGTTATCTGGTTCTCCATCCTCGGCGCCGCACCATTCACCCTGGCCCTGCCCTACGTCGACCTGTTCTGGACCGCCGTACTCAGCGTGGTCATCGGCTTTATCATCGCCTCGGCGTTCTCCGCCATCGTGGTGTTTGCCCAGGAACTGGTGCCAGGCAATGTGGGCATGATCGCAGGGATATTCTTCGGCCTGATGTTCGGCTTTAGTGGGATCGGCGCGGCGCTGCTCGGGATGCTCGCCGATCATCACGGCATCGAGTACGTGTACAAGCTGTGCTCGTTCCTGCCGTTGGTGGGTATCCTCACGGTACTGTTGCCGTCGACCAAAGGCGTTTGATCGGTTGCTGTAGGAGCGAGCTTGCTCGCGAAAAACTGACAGACGCCGCGTATATCAGGACACACGCGTTATCGTTGACGTTTTTCGCGCGCAAGAACAAGAACTAGGCGTCCCCCTCGCTCCTACAGGTTATGACTGACCCTCACACTGCGCCCGGTCTTCACCGACTCCAGCGCACAATCAGCCAGATGCAACGCATACAAACCATCACGCATACTGGTGGGCAACTCGCGCCCCTCATTCAGCGCATCGATGAACTGCGTCAGCTCATTGCGATACGCATCCGCGTAACGCTCAAGGAAAAAATGCTGCAACGGTTCCAACGCTTCGGTGTGCTCAGCGCTCCAATGGCGCACGGTGCTGGGCCGGTGATTGTCGGTCAGCAGCACGCCGCTGGCGCCGGAAACTTCTACGCGCTGGTCGTAGCCATACACCGCCTGGCGGCAGCAGTTGATATGGCATTGTTTGCCCGAAGCGGTGCGTAGCAAGACCATGACGCTGTCGTAGTCGTCGATCTGCTCCAGGGTCGGGTCCACCAGGCGGCTGGCGAAGGCGCTGACTTCCACGGGTTCCTCGCCGAGCAAGTGGCGAGCAGTGTCAAAGTCATGGATGGTCATGTCGCGCAGGATCCCCCCGGAGTGTTCCAGGTAGTCACGCGGTGCCAGGCCAGGGTCGCGACTGGTGATGATCACCTGGCGCACGGCACCGATCTGGCCGGCGTCCAGCGCCTGGCGCAGGCGCAGCATGTCGGGGTCGAAGCGCCGGTTAAAGCCAAGCATTACCTTGCCGCCCTGGCGCTCTACGGTTTGCGCAGCGCTGCGCGCCTTGGCGATGTCCAGGTCGATGGGTTTTTCGCAGAGCACCGCCTTGCCCTGGGCCACCGCAGCCAGCAACAGATCGATGTGGGTGTCGGTGGGCGTGCCGATCACCACCGCATCGATGTCCTCGCGGCTCAGCACGGTGGCGCAGTCATACGCGGCCTCGCAGCCCAACTGGGTGCTCAAGGCATCGACACCTGCGCGCCAGGGATCGGCCACCAACACCAGCGTGGCATTGGGATGGGCGGCAACGTTGGCGGCGTGGATCTTGGCGATGCGCCCGGCACCTAGAACGGCGATACGTAGCATGGTCGAACTCCTGGATTATTATTGGATAGGGTGTTTCAGCGCTTCAGTCCGGCAGGTTGAACGGCGTGACGATCTGCACCTGTGACGGCGCAATCGGCCCGGCCTTCCATAGCCGGTGGTATTGCAGGATGTGCAGGAATACGTGGCGGGCATCGATCTGCAGGTTGTGATCAATGATCGCCGCGACTTTTTCTTCGCGCAGCAGTTGGCGGTTTTCTTCGTCAAGGTCGTGGCCGATGAATACCTCCAATGAACGGTCCTGCGCGGCAAACGCGTCGACAATTGCGCGGTTGCCACCGCCGACGCTGTACACCGCCTTCAGCGCGGGGTGCTGGTGCAAGGCTTGGGTCACTCGTTCAAAGGTGCGCTCATACACGCCGTAGCCGCCGCTGATATCCAGTACCCGCAGGTGCTCGGCGCGGCCACGCAGCCAGGCACGAAAACCCATCTCGCGCTCTTCTTCGCCGCGGAACAACTCGCTGCCGATCACCACCGCCACGTCCTGAGGATCGCTCGGCAGCCAGCGCGACATCAGGTAGGCAGCGGTCTGGCCAGCCGTGCGATTGTCCATGCCCACATAGCCGATGCGCTCGCTTTGGGGCAGGTCGGTGACCAAGGTCACCACCGGAATGCCGGCCGCAATCAGCTGCTTGACGGCCAGGTTCACCGCCGGTTCATCCGCAGCCTTGAGCACCACACCCTGGCTGCCCGTGTCGAGGCAGCGCAGCAGCTGGTCGTGCATGGCCTGGGGCTCGATCTCCTCGAACAGGTGAAAACGTGGCGCGATGCGAAACGGTGCCAGGCTGGCCAATTGGCCAACGATCGCCGCCTGCACCGCGGCGCTGAAACGCTGGGGCGTGTGCATGATTACGTCCACATGGAAGGTGCGCCCCACGGCCAAGCCATTTTTTTCCTGGGATTCCAACTCCTCCAATGCCTGCTCAATACGCCGCCGGGTCTGGGCATGCACGCTGCCGCGCTGGTGCAGCACGCGGTCCACCGTGGCCTTGCTGACGCCAGCCTGGGTGGCGAGTTGCTTGATGGAAAAGTGCTTTGCGCGTTCGAGCATGGGTTTCGCCTGAGGTGTTTTTGAGGTCTTTTTTGGGCGTTACTGAGGTTTCGCAATGCTAGTCTCAGTTTTGCCTGGCGTCGAGCCAGGTCAGCAAAACAATAAAAATCCAGGAGAACCCTCATGCCCCACTCCGATCTTGCGACCTCGTTCAGCGGCCAATACTTTGTCGTAACCGGCAGCACCCAGGGCCTCGGCGCGGCGGTGGCCCATACCCTGGCTCGCCGTGGTGCGGCCGGATTGATTATTTGCGGACGTCGCCGTACCGAGGGCGAAGAGCAGGTGCGCCAACTGGCACAGCTGGATTGCCAGGCATTTTTTGTCGAGGCCGACCTGGAAAAGGTCGAGGACTGCCGCGCAATCATCGAAGCGGCGCGCGTCCATTTCGGCACTTTGCACGGCTTGGTGAACTGCGCCGGCATGTCTGACCGTGGCACCATTCTCGACACCTCGCCGGAACTGTTCGAGCGCTTGTTTGCGGTGAATGTGCGGGCGCCGTTTTTCTTAATGCAAGAAGCGCTGAAGCTGATGATCAGCAGCGGTGTTGAGGGCGCGGTGGTCAATATCCAGAGCGTTACCGGCCATGGTGGGCAGTCGTTCTTGAGTGCTTATGCGGCGTCCAAGGGCGCGCTGGCGATCCTGACCAAGAACGTCGCATTCAGTGCCTTGCGCAACCGCATCCGCGTGAATGGCCTGAACATCGGCTGGATGGACACGCCCCACGAGGATCAGATCCAGCGCCAGTACCACGGCGCCCAGGACGGCTGGCTGGCCGATGCCGAACGCACCCAACCATTTGGGCGCCTGCTCAAGCCCGAAGAGGTAGCGCGCAGCGTGGCATTTCTGCTGTCCACTGAGTCGGGAATGATGACTGGCGCAGTGATCGACCTTGAACAAGGTGTGGTCGGCTGCACCGACAGCAGCACCCCACAACCTCACCAGGCCCTGAGCCTTCCAGGAGGTATGTGATGTCGGCTTTCGTAACCGGCGACGCGGTGCGCCTGGCCGACTTCAGCCGGATCTGTGCGCAGCGCACCAACGCCAGCGACTACCCGCTGTGCCTTGAGGTACAAGGCAATGTGCCGATCTATCAGGCCCACACCTTGCGCAACAGCGACCGCCTGGTCGTCATGAACGAACTGCATCACCTGTTCCGTGACGGGCCCGGCGTAGTGGTGGTGCGCCAAGCCTATGAAGACCTGGAAGTGGTGGACCGCCACAGCCAGGTCTTCGACGCGATCTTTGCCCATGAAGCCGCCCAGGGCGTAGCCGCCGATCACTTTGCCAAGGCCGGCAGCAATGGCAGGATCTGGAACGCGCTACAGAAGGCGGCCTTACAGTCCCCCGAATCCTTTGCCGAGTACTACGCCAACCCTCTGCTGGGGTTAATTGCCGAAGCCTGGTTGGGGCCGGGTTTTCAAGTCACGGCGCAAGTCAATGTGGTGCATCCAGGTGGCCAGGCGCAGCAGCCGCACCGAGACTATCACCTGGGTTTCCAGACCAACGATGTGGTCGAACGCTTTCCGCTGCCGCTGCATGCGCTGTCCCAACATCTCACGTTGCAAGGTGCTATCGCACATTCGGATATGCCGCTGGAAACCGGCCCCACCCAGCTGCTGCCCTTTTCCCAGCAGTATGCCTTGGGGTACCTGGCGTGGCGTCGCACGGAGTTTATCGACTACTTCCAGCACCACGCGGTGCAATTGCCGCTGAACAAGGGCGACTTGCTGTTCTTCAACCCGGCACTGTTCCATGCCGCCGGCACCAACCGCACGGCCGATCGCCAGCGCATGGCCAACCTGCTGCAAATCTCCTCGGCATTCGGCAAGCCGATGGAAGCCATCGACCGCGACCGCATGATGCTGGCGGTGTATCCGGTGCTGCTCGCCAACCCCAACCTGGATTCCCGCGCCGTGGTCGCCTGTACCGCAGACGGGTACTCCTTCCCCACTAACCTCGACACCGACCCACCCTTGAGTGGCCTGGCCCCGCAAACCGGGCAACAACTGATGCTGAAAGCCCTCGACGAACGCTGGCCGTGCTCGGACTTCGCCGCCGCCGTGGCGCAGCTGCGGGCCAAACGCCAAGCGTGAACCGCCCTGCTTTGACAACAACAAAAACAACGGAGCACAACCATGAAGAAGCAACTCCTTGCGGCACTGTTAGTCCTTGCGTTCAGCCCTTGGGCGCTGGCGGACATTCGCATCGGCGTGAGCATCGCCCAGGTAGACGACGTATTCCTCGCACAAATGCGCGACTACATGGCCGCCCACGCCAGGGAACTGCCCGATGTCACCCTGCAATTCGAAGACGCCCAGGGCGACGTGGTGCGTCAACTCAACCAGGTGCAAAACTTCACCGCCCAAGGCATGGACGCGATTATCGTCAACGCGGTGGACACAGCGGCCACCCAGAAGATGACGCTCAATGCCCAGCAGGCCAAGATCCCGCTGGTGTACGTCAACCGCCGTCCGGAGTTCAAGGAGGTGCCAGCGGGCGTGGGCTATGTCGGTTCGGACGAGATCAAGGCCGGCGAAATCCAGATGCGCTACCTGGCCGAGAAAATGGGCGGCAAGGGCAACCTGGCGATCATGCTCGGGCTGCTGTCCAACAACGCCACCCATAACCGCACGCTGGGGGTGAAGACCGTGCTAAAGGACTACCCCGACATCAAAATCGTCGAAGAACAAAGCGCCGAATGGCAGCGCGGCAAGGCGATTGACCTGATGAACAACTGGATCGTATCCGGGCGCAAAATCGATGCCGTGGCCGCGAATGCCGATGAAATGGCGATTGGCGCGGCCATGGCTATCAGCCAGGCAGGCATGCAGCCAGGCAAGGACATCCTGGTGGCCGGCAGCGACGGCGGCGCAGCTGGATTGGACGCGGTGAAAAAAGGCCAGCTGTTGGTCACGGTGTACCAAGACAACAAGGGCCAGGCAGTGGGTTCCATCGACCTGGCAGTGAAGATGGTCAAGCAGCAGCCGTACACGGCGGAACTGACGATTCCTTATCAGCAGATCACCAAGGACAACTACCAAGCGTTCCTTAATCCCTGAAGACCGCGCACTACTCATGGCAAGGGAGCTTGCGACCTTGCCATACAGGCTTAGTTGAGCGTTCGCCGAGAAAACCCATTAACCACGATATAGAGCAACGGCCCCACCGACACAAACACCGCCGTCAGCACAAAATACGGCAACACCGAGCCTATCGACCGCCCTCGCCCACGCGCATCCCGGTACATCCACACACACGCCAGCACCGCCATCAGGTACAGGTCAATCACCACCTGAGCCGTATCGGGCCGGGACATCAGTTCCCATCCAAATGCCAGCAGTGATTGCTCGGCCGTGAGCATGGTCGCCACGGTATAGACGGTAAATCCCAGCAAGGCCGCCAGGGCGATATAAGGTTTTTGCATGGTCTCTTCCTTGAAGTGCAACGTTAATCAACGCGGCCACCTTAGCGATAAGAGGCTGCCGCTCGCAATCCTGCTGACGTCTTTCCCGAGATGTCCTGCGCGCCGCCTACATGAAGTATGCCGCGCTGGTTTTGTGAAATATCTGTACGTAGACTGCCGCCATACCCCCACTTGAAGGCGGCGAAAAAAACGTGATGCAAGTTACTGAAGTCTCCATTGCCCAATTGCGCGCTGCGCTTGAAGCCGGCCAGACCACGGCGCTTGAACTGGTGCAGGCGTACCTGGCGCGGATCGACGCCTACGATGGCCCGCAGACGGCCACTGCGCTGAACGCCGTGGTAGTACGCAACCCCGATGCGCTCAAAGAAGCCCAGGCGTCCGATGCGCGCCGCGCCAAGGGGCAAACCCTCGGGCCGCTGGATGGTATTCCCTACACCGCCAAAGACAGTTACCTGGTCAAGGGGCTGACGGCTGCATCCGGCAGCCCGGCGTTTGCCAAGCTGGTGGCCCAGCGCGATGCCTTCACCATTGAACGCCTGCGGGCCGGCGGCGCCATCTGCCTGGGCAAGACCAATATGCCGCCGATGGCCAATGGCGGTATGCAACGTGGCGTGTACGGCCGCGCCGAGAGCCCCTACAACGCCGACTACCTCACCGCGCCGTTTGCGTCGGGCTCTTCCAACGGTGCCGGCACCGCCACCGCCGCCAGTTTTGCCGCCTTCGGGCTGGCTGAAGAAACCTGGTCCAGCGGTCGCGGCCCGGCTTCCAACAATGGCCTGTGTGCCTACACGCCTTCGCGTGGGGTGATTTCGGTGCGCGGCAACTGGCCGCTGACCCCAACCATGGACGTGGTGGTGCCCTATGCGCGCACCATGGCCGACCTGCTGGAAGTGCTCGACGTCGTGGTGGCCGAAGACCCGGACACCCGTGGCGACCTGTGGCGTCTGCAACCCTGGGTGCCGATCCCCAGCGTCGCCTCGGTGCGCCCAGCGTCCTACCCGGCCCTCGCCGTCAGCAGCGAAAGCCTGGCCGGCAAGCGCTTTGGCGTGCCGCGCATGTACATCAACGCCGACCCGGAGGCTGGCACCAGCGAAAAACCCGGTATCGGCGGCCCGACCGGGCAAAAGATCCACACCCGAGCCACGGTGATCGAACTGTGGCAAGCCGCACGCCAGGCACTGGAAGCCGCCGGTGCCGAAGTGATCGAAGTGGATTTCCCGCTGGTGTCCAACTGCGAAGGCGACCGCCCCGGCGCACCGACGGTGTTTACCCGTGGCCTGGTTTCCAAGGAATTTCTCCACGACGAGTTGTGGGAATTGTCGGCCTGGGCCTTCGATGACTTCCTGCGCGCCAACGGCGACCCGCACCTGAACCGCCTGGCCGATGTGGACGGGCCGAAGATCTTCCCCCACGACCCCGGCACCCTGCCCAACCGTGAAGACGACCTGGCCGCCGGCATGGACGAATACGTGCGCATGGCCCAACGCGGCATCACCCCATGGGACCAGATCAGCACCGTACCCGATGGCCTGCGCGGCCTGGAGCAAACCCGGCGCCTGGACCTGGAAGACTGGATGGATACCCTGGGGCTTGACGCCGTGCTGTTCCCCACCGTGGCCGACGTAGGCCCGGCGGATGCCGATGTGAACGAAGCGTCTGCCGACATTGCCTGGAGCAACGGCGTGTGGGTGGCCAACGGCAACCTCGCCATCCGCCACCTGGGCGTGCCCACCGTCACCGTGCCAATGGGCGTGATGGCAGACATCGGCATGCCAGTGGGGCTCACCTTCGCCGGGCGCGCCTATGACGATTCGGCGCTGTTGCGCTTTGCCTCGGCGTTCGAAGCCACCGGCAGCAAACGCATGATCCCGCCGCGTACGCCACCGCTGGCAGCCCGCTAAACGCGGTCAACCTGTGGCTGGCTTGCCTTAATGCCAGTCAGTTAAGGCTTTTTTGTAGGAGCGAGCTTGCTCGCGAAAAACTCACTGGCCGCGTTCATTCAGCAAATACGGGTTATCGTTGACGTTTTTCGCGAGCAAGCTCGCTCCTACAGAATTGGCCGCAGCGCCGACTCCATGTGGGAGCTGGCTTGCCTGCGATGGCGGCCGTTCAATCGACAGAGATGTCACATGTGCGGCAGGTAACCACGATGCGAAGCGAGCCGCCCTTGATCTTGATCTGCTCTTGATCTCGGGCGCCCCGTTAAACCACGCTGGCCGGAATTCGACAGGGATTTGGGGGGTAAACCGGCATGGATGCCGGTTTAGCCGCCCCGCGCCATGGATGGCGCGTGGCGGCGGCCCCCCAAATCACTGGCGGATTACGGGCACACCGAGCCTAAGCGAGGTGCCGAGTGGTGGGGCAAGAGCGTTTTGCTTACTTTGCCGCTTTTGCAAAGTGAGCCGCCGTCAGGGCGGAACCCTAAGTGGCCGTTACCGCAGCAATGGATATGTACTCGGTATTACGGTGTCGACTGTGAGGCCGTCTTCGCAGGCAAGCCAGCTCCCACACTTTGCCCCTATTTCAAATCAAGCCCTGTGGCCGGGTGTTCGCTCACCACGCCACCACCTTGCGTACTTTCACCAGCGCCTCACGCAACGCCGCCATCGGCACCGAACCCAGGGCCAGGCGCAGCGCGGGGGGCACCTGGGCCGAAACCGCGAACGGTTCAGCGGTTGAAACAGAGATGCCCGCACGCTGCAAGGTCATGGCGACCTGATCGGCGCGGGCATCTTCGGCCAACGGCAGCCACAGAAAGTAGGATGACGGGTGGCTGATGGTCTTCACGCCGGTCAGCACCTGTGCCGCCAATGCCTGGCGGGCCTGGGCATCCGCGCGCTTTTGCGCCTCCAGTTGCGCCACTGTACCGTCTTCGAGCCAGCCCACCGCAATCGCACTCATCACCCCTGGCACGTTCCAGGTGGTGGCCATGATCGTGCGTTCCAGGCCGTTTACCCAAGCCATAGGCGCAGCGATAAAGCCCACACGCAACCCGGTGGCGACACTCTTGGACAGCCCGCCGATATACACCGTGCGCTCCGGTGCAAGATTCGCCAAAGGTGGCGGTGCTTCTTCGGCGAGAAACGCATAGGCGCCATCCTCGATGATCATCAGGTTGTGCTGCCGGGCGATTGCCACCAAGCGCTCGCGCTGCGCCAGGCTCATCACCCAGCCCAGCGGGTTATGCAGGGTCGGCATGCTGTACACCGCTCGCACCGGACGCTGGCGACACAGGCTGTGCAGGTGGTCCAGGTCCGGGCCGCAGGGAGTGACCGGGATGGCGACGAGTTCCAGGTGCAGGGTTTCGGCCAGCACCTTGAAACCCGAATAGGTCAGCGCATCCACCGCCACCACATCCCCGGGCTTGAGCAAGGTCATCATGCTCACCACCAGGCCATGCTGGGCACCGCTGACCACCAGCACCTGCTCGGCTGGCACCGTCAGCCCGCGGTTCAACAAGTGCCGTGCCACGGCGGCGCGCTCGTGCACGCGACCGCCATGGGGCTGGTAGCGCAGCAGCGCCTCCAGATCGCCAGACAGGGCGAGCTGGCGCAACGCCGTGCGCAACAGCTCGGCCTGGCCCGGCAAAGACGGGTAGTTGAAATTCAGATCGAGCACACCCGCCGTAACCGTCATCTGCCCGCTGCCCTGCCCCGGCGGTAAGGCGATTTCACGCACGAAGGTGCCGCGCCCGGTCTCGCCACTGACCAGGCCCATGGCTTCCAGCTCGCTGTACACCCGGCTGGCGGTGACCAGCGCCAGGCCATGCTCGGCGGCCAATTGCCGGTGGGTGGGCAGCCGTGTACCGGGCAGCCACTGGCCGCTGCGGATGGCCTCGGCGAAGGTATCGACCAGCGACTTGTAGCGAGCACGGGGCATAAGGATGTATCCATGACAATTTTTTGATTGTCTTAATCTTCAATCCTAGGATGCCCAGCACGCAACTGCCTTTTCAGGACGCCCCCATGGAACGCACTTCTCCCCTCGGCACTCTGGACAACAGCACCCAGGGTTGGATCAACGGCTTTATCGGCGTGGTGATTTTCAGCGGCTCGCTGCCGGCCACGCGCCTGGCGGTGATGGAATTCGATCCGGTGTTCCTGACCATGATCCGCGCCACCCTCGCGGCGCTACTGGGGTTGTGCCTATTGGGGGTATTCAAGGAAAAACGCCCCACACGCCAGCAATGGGCCCCGCTGGTTATCGTCGCGATTGGCGTGGTGATCGGCTTTCCACTGCTGACGGCCCTGGCCCTGCAGTACGTGACCTCGGCCCATTCCATCGTCTTTATCGGCCTGCTGCCACTGGCCACGGCAGTGTTCGGCGTGCTGCGCGGCGGTGAGCGGCCGAGACTGGTGTTCTGGTTGTTTTCGATCCTGGGCAGCCTGTTGGTGATGGGTTATGCCGTTGCCCAAGGCTTGAGCGCCGCACCCGCGGGCGATGTGCTGATGCTGTTGGCGGTGCTGGTGTACGGCCTGGGGTATGCCGAAGGCGCCAAGCTGTCGCGCAGCCTGGGCGGCTGGCAGGTGATCTGCTGGGCGCTGGTGGTGTCGCTGCCGGTGGTCGCGCCCTTGAGCCTGGTGCTGGCGCCTGCCACCCTCAGCGGTATCAGCCTGCCGGCGTGGTTGAGCCTGGGCTATGTGGCGTTGTTCAGCATGTTGATCGGTTTTGTGTTTTGGTACCGCGGCCTGGCCCAGGGCGGGATTGCCGCGGTCGGCCAGTTGCAGTTATTGCAACCATTCTTCGGCCTGGCGCTGGCAGCCGGCTTGCTGCATGAACAAGTCAGCCTGGGCATGGTGCTGGTGACGGTGGCGGTGATCGGCTGCGTGGCCGGGGCGAAGAAGTTTGCTCGCTAACCCCTGGCCTGCTAAATAGAAGCGTCGCCAAACAACAACAAGGACTCTGCATGCACAGCGCTTCTCTCCAGGACACCACGGCGCCGGAAGGCATCTGCTACGGCTGCGGCAGCAACAACCCCCATGGCCTGCACATCAAGAGCCGCTGGGATGATGATGGCGTACACGTCATTGCCGAGCACCAACCCGAGGCCAAATACAGCGGCTGGCCGGACCTGGTCTACGGTGGCCTGATCGCCATGCTGGTGGACTGCCACTCCAACTGGACCGCCATGGCCTACCACTACCGCGCCGAACAGCGTGAACCCGGCAGCCTGCCGCGCATCGACTGCGTCACCGGTAATCTGGGGATCAAATTCATCAAACCCACGCCCATGGGCGTGCCCCTGGTCCTGCGGGCTCGGGTCGAAGGCGAAGTCGGCCGCAAAAGCCGGGTGATCTGCGAAGTGTATGCAGGCGGCGTGCTCACCGCCGTCGGCGACTCGGTGTTCGTGCGCGTCGACACCGGGCAACTGGCCGCTGCCGCCCATGGCCGCGAGGTTTGATCCTGGTCTACAGTGACGGCAACCGCTAATCGAGGACTGCACCGATGACTCGTCTGACCGCGAAAGACTTTGCTCCCGAACTGCTGGAACTCTACGACGGCTACGCCCATGGCAAGATCAACCGCCGCGAATTTCTCGACCGCGCTGCACTGTTCACCCTCGGTGGCCTCACCGCTTCGGCCTTGCTCACGGCCCTGAGCCCCAACTACGCCTTGGCCGAACAGGTGAAGTTCACCGACCCGGACATCGTCGCCGACTACATCACCTACCCCTCGCCCAAAGGCAACGGCACCGTGCGCGGCTACCTGGTGCGCCCAGCCAAGGCCGCAGGCAAGCTGCCCGCCGTGGTGGTGGTGCATGAAAACCGGGGCCTGAACCCCTATATCGAAGACGTTGCCCGACGCCTGGCCAAGGCCGGCTTTATCGCCCTGGCCCCGGACGGCCTGACCTCGGTGGGCGGCTACCCTGGCAATGATGAAAAAGGCGTGGCCCTGCAGCAGACCGTCGACCCGACCAAACTGATGAACGACTTCTTCGCCGCCATCGAATGGCTGATGCACCACGACAGCAGCACGGGCAAGGTCGGCATCACCGGGTTCTGTTATGGCGGCGGCGTGACCAATGCAGCGGCGGTGGCCTACCCGGAACTGGGCGCGGCAGTGTCGTTCTACGGGCGCCAACCCGACGCCAAAGACGTGCCGCGCATCAAGGCGCCGATCATGTTGCATTTCGGTGAGCTGGATACCCGCATCAATGAAGGCTGGCCGGCGTATGAACAGGCATTGCAGGCGGCGGGTACCACGTATGAGGCATTTATCTACAAGGGCGCCAACCACGGTTTTCATAATGATTCGACGCCGCGTTATGACGAGGCAGCGGCGAACCTTGCCTGGGAACGCACTTTAGGGTGGTTCGGCAAATACCTCGCCTAGCCAAGCGCTAACTGTGGGAGCGGGCTTGCCCGCGAAGGCGGTGTATCAGTCGCTGCACCTGTTACTGCACGACCGTTTTCGCAGGCAAGCCAGCTCCCACATTGGATCTTCGTTGCTTTGGGCATGGCGTTCGCTTAACTGATTGGAAAATCCCTCGCACATCAGGCAACACTCGTCTGCAGCCACCCTTTGAACGCCAACATCGCGGGTGTTTCAGCCCGCGACTGCAAGCGCGTCAGCCAATAGCTGCCGGTGGTGATCCCCACCTCGAACGGCTGGCGGATCACATCGCTCTCCAATTGCCGCGAGAACATCAGGGCTGGCGCCAGTGCTACCCCAGCCCCTTGCAGCGCGGCCTCCATCATCGCCAGCGAGGAGTCGAACACCACGCTGCGCGGCACCCGGGTATCGCCGGGCAAACCGGCGGCCTGGAACCACAGGTTCCACTCATCGGCACGGTAGGAACGCAGCAAGGTGTGCTTCAACACGTCAGCCGGGCTACGCAGTTGTTCGGCAAGCTGCGGCACACACAACACCGTCAACGGTACCTCAAGCAAAGGGCAGGCATCGGTGCCGTGCCAGGCGCCGGCGCCAAAGCGGATGGCATAATCCAGGCCCTCGGCGGCGACATCCACGCGGTTGTTGTGGGTGGACAAGCGCAAGTCGATCAACGGGTAGCGGCTATGAAAATCCGCCAGGCGCGGCAACAACCAGCCCACCGCAAAGGTACCGACCGCCCCCACGGTCAATACTTCACGGTAATGCCCGCCTTCAAACTGATCCAAGGTCAGGGCAATACGGTCGAAGGCGTCACGCAGCACGCGCAGCAGGGATTCGCCTTCGCTGGTGAGCATCAAGCCCCGTGGCAGGCGCTTGAACAGCGTGACGTTGAGTTGCGCTTCGAGGCTTTTGACCTGATGACTGACCGCCGCTTGGGTCACGCATAACTCGATGGCCGCACGGGTAAAGCTCAAATGCCGCGCCGACGCTTCGAAGGCGCGCAAGGCATTGAGCGGCAGATGGGAACGCAACATGACTTGGCCCAAATTTTTCTAATGGCTGGTGCGAGATATCATCGTTTGCCCGCTCCCGGAAATCCACCTACATTTGCCACGCCTGCGCAGGCTCCGATCGTCACTGCCTTACTTACATGGAAGCGAAGCATGAAACACACCCTGAAAAAATATGCGATCTCAGCCTTGTTGCTTGGGGCCGGCAGCTGCATGGCCGCCACCGATATGCGCCAGGTCGTGGACAGCCACGTCACCCCTCTGATGAAACAGCAAGGCATCGCCGGCCTGACGGTCGCGGTCGTCCAACACGGCAGGGTGCAATACTTTAATTACGGCGTCGCCGCCAAGGACACTCAAGCACCTGTCACCGAAAACACCCTGTTCGAAATCGGCTCAGTGAGCAAAACCTTCAACGCCACCCTTGGTGGGTATGCCCAGGCTATCGGCAAGCTCAAGCTGTCGGACATGACCAGCCAACACCTGCCCGTGCTGGCTGGCAGCGCGTTCGATCGCATCAGCCTGCTGCAACTGGCGACCTATACCCCCGGCGGCCTGACGCTGCAGTTTCCGGACGCCGCCGACAGCGCCACCACCATGATGGAATATTTCCAGCATTGGAAACCCACTTATGCGCCGGGGGAACAGCGCCTGTATTCCAACCCCAGTATTGGCCTGTTCGGTTACGCGACAGCAAAAAGCCTGGGCCTGCCGTTCACCGTCGCCATGGAAAAAACCCTGCTGCCCAAGCTGGGCTTGACCAACACCTATACCCGCGTGCCCGCCGACAAGGCCGGCCTCTACGCCCAGGGCTATGACAGCCAGCAGAAACCAGTACGCGTCAACCCCGGCGCCCTGGACTTCGAAGCCTACGGTATCAAGAGCAGCAGCCAGGACCTGGCCCGCTACGTGATCGCCAACATGCACCCGCAAACCCTGGAACAACCGGTGCAGCAGGCCATTGCCACCACTCACGCCGGCTACTACACCGTCAACGGCATGACCCAGGGCCTGGGCTGGGAACGCTACCCCTACCCCGTCGCGCTACAAGCGTTGCTTGAGGGCAACTCCACACCGATGGCGATGGAGCCGCACAAGGTTAACTGGCTCAAACCTGCCCAGGCGCAGCCTGCCAACGTGCTCTACAACAAAACCGGCTCCACCGGCGGCTTTGGCGCCTATGTGGCGTTTG
This sequence comes from Pseudomonas sp. PA-4-8C, assembly GCF_021606625.1. Lineage (NCBI taxonomy): Bacteria > Pseudomonadati > Pseudomonadota > Gammaproteobacteria > Pseudomonadales > Pseudomonadaceae > Pseudomonas > Pseudomonas sp. PA-4-8C. The sequence continues at coordinate 10,064 of NZ_WKCD01000050.1, read as the reverse complement.
TGCCAAGCAAGGACATGGGTGTGGTGATCCTCGCCAACAAGAACTACCCGAATGCCGAGCGGGTGAAAGTGGCGTATGCGATCTTGAGTGCGATGGATAACTGAAGCCGGCAATACCCCCGATGGGCGGGGGCTGACCTTAGCGTTGGCGGTGCACGTTTGAAGATCGCCGGCCTCTAGGTACAATCACCGCCCTCTCCCACTCCCCCAAGGATCCGCCATGTCCGGGCTTGAACTGTTCGCCGCCGCCCTGGGGGTGATCGCCGTCTGGCTGACGGTCAAACAAAACCCTTGGTGCTGGCCCATTGGCTTGGTGATGGTGCTGCTCTACACCTGGGTGTTCTTTGAGGTCAAGCTCTACTCCGACATGCTCCTGCAAGTGGTCTATGCGGCCTTGCAGGTGTATGGCTGGTGGCAGTGGACCCGCGCCGGCGAGGTCAAGCAGGGCCGCCAAGTCACGAGCCTGGGCGTGCCGGCGATCATGGCCAGCCTGGCTGTGGGTGCCGTCGGCAGTCTGCTGCTGGGCGCCGCCATGGCCCACTGGACCGACGCCGCCCAGCCTTGGCTCGACGCCGCGCTCACCGGTTTCAGCCTGGTGGCGCAAATGTGGATGGCGCAAAAACGTGTGCAGTGCTGGGCCTTGTGGATCGTGGTGGATGTGATCTTCGTCGGCCTGTTCCTTTACAAAGGCCTCTACCTCACCGCCGCGCTCTACGCACTGTTTACCGTGATTGCCGTGCAAGGCTGGCGCGAGTGGCGCGCCGACCCGGCGTTGCGCGCATGAAGGTGGTGGTATTGGCAGGCCCCGAATCCAGCGGCAAGAGCTGGCTGGCGGCGCAGTTGCACGCGCACTTCGGCGGGTTGATGGTAGGGGAATATGTGCGCTACTTCATCGATCAGCATCAGCGCGACACCACCCTGGCGGATATCCCGGCCATTGCCCAAGGCCAGTTGGCCTGGGAGGATGCCGCCCGCGCCAAACGCCCCGCGTTGCTGATCCTCGACACCCACCTGCTCACCAACAGGCTCTGGAGCCAGACCCTGTTCGGCGACTACCCCGGCTGGCTGGATGACGAACTTCTGGCGCGGCATTACGACCTGCATCTGCTGCTCTCCCCCGAAGACGTGGAATGGAGTGCCGACGGCCAGCGCTGCCAGCCGGAACTGGCGGATAGGCAGGCGTTTTTCCAGGCCAGTCTGGAATGGATGCAGCAGCACCAACAGCCACTGGTGGTGATTCGCGGGGGCTGGGAACAACGGCGCCAGGCGGCGTTTGCCGCGGTAACGCAGTTGCTGTAGGAGCGAGCTTGCTCGCGAAAAACGTCAACGATAACGCGTGTTTTCTGGATAAACGCGGCGCCTGTGAGTTTTCGCGAGCAAGCTCGCTCCTACAGGATGACATTGGGGCAAGCCCCTTTACTCGGCATACGCCCACGTCATCCGAAACGACGCCCCGCCCCATTCCGAATCCAGCACCTCAACTTGCCCGCCATGCCACTGGCTGACACGCTTGACCAGCGCCAGGCCCAGGCCAAACCCGCCTGTGCGGCGGTCGCGGCTGGCGTCGAGGCGCAGGAAGGGTTCGAATATCTTGGTGCGCCCCTCCAGCGGCACCCCCGGCCCATCGTCGTTGACCCGCACTTCGTAACCGCTGCCAAACTTGACCAGCGACACTTCCACACGGTGGTCGGCATAACGAATGGCGTTGCGCAGCAGGTTGATCACGGCCCGCGCCATAAAGCGTGGCTCGATCTGGATAACGTCCACCTCGCAGGTGCGCAACGACAGCTGCACCCCTTGCGCCTCGGCCTCCAGGGCCACGGCGCCTATAACACTGTCGAGCCAACTGTGGGCCTCGATATGCTCACGGGTGACCTGGGTGGCGCCCGGCTCAAGGCTGGCATAGGTCAACAGCTCGGAGACCATTTCTTCCAGCTCACCGAGGTCGGCGTACATGTCGTTGATCAGCGCTCGGCTTTGCCGTGGGTCGCTTTGTTGCCTGAGTTGATCAAGCTCGAATGACAACCGCGCAATCGGCGTGCGCAATTCATGGGAGACCGCGTTGGTGAGTTCGCGCTGGTTGGCGATCAAACCCTCGATGCGCTCGGCCATCTGGTTGAAGTGCCCGGCCAGGGAACGCACGGTGGAACGGCTCGGCAGCAGGATGCGCGAGCCCAGGTCGTTGTCACCGAAACGTTGCGCCGCGAGGCGAATGTGCTCCAGGTCGCGCCAGTGTGGGCGCACCCAGAAATACAGAACAATGGCCAGGCTCACGCCCAGGAAGCCGTAGGCCCACAGGTACAACCACTTGGGCTCTTCCGGCAATTTGATTTCGAGCAATTGGGGGCCGTCGTCGATAGGCGCGAGAAACTTCATGAAGTCTTCGCGCACCACCACCTGGCCAGCCGCGAGGAGTTTCTGTTCGCGCTCGCTCAAATCCTGGTTATCACGCTGCACCAGTTTGAGCCGCAAGCCGTAATGCGGTTGCAGTTCGTCCAGGCGTGCCTGGCGCGCCTCTGCCGGCACGGGGCGCAGCTGTTCCACCAAGGCCCACGCCGGTCCGCGCAGGGCTTCACGGTTATAGGTTTCGTTGGACTCGGGCATGTAGGTGTCCAGGCCGAAGTTCACCAGCCAGATCGACCCGGCCAGGCCGAGCGCAAGTATCACGTAAAGGCGCAGATACAAGCGCAGCATCTACACCTCCCACGCGAACGGATTGAACAGGTAGCCCTTGCCCCAGATGGTCTTGATGCACACCGGCTCGCGGGGGTTGTCATTGAGCTTGCCGCGCAGTTTGCTGATGTACACGTCTACGCTGCGGTTCAGCCCATCAAAGGCAATGCCGCGCATGCGGTTGAGGATATCGTCACGGGACAGAACCTTGCCCGAGCTGCTGGCCAGCAACCACAGCAACTCGAACTCCATGGTGGTGAGGTCAATGGTTTCGTCGCCCAGGCGCACCACCCGGCAACTGCGATCAATCGACAAGCGGCCGAACTCCAGAGCGCCGCGCACCGTGGGCTCGGGCACCTGGCGGCGCTGCAACGCACGTAGGCGCGCCAACAATACCGGCGGTTTGATCGGCTTGATCACGTAATCGTCAGCACCGGACTCAAGACCAAGGATATGGTCCAGGTCATCTTCCTTGGCGGTGAGGATCACGATGGGCGTGTCCGACACGTTGCGAATCTCGCGGCAGACATGCAGCCCGCTCTGACCCGGCAGCATCAGATCGAGCACGACGATCTTCGGCTTGAAATCCACGAACGCCGCCAGGGCTTCATCACCCCGGTACACCACCCGTACCTCGAAACCATGCTGCGACAGAAAATGCGAGACCAGCCCTGCCAGCTTTTCATCGTCCTCAACGAGCAGGACCTTGCCCAGACCCAGGTTTTCCATAAGTTCTCAGTGTGGATGCGCGGATTGAAAAAGGACCATTATAGGTGGCAAGCTGGCCGACAGAAGCAGCTGGCCAGTACCCAGCGAAGAAGCTTCATGCTTTTAAGAGTTTTTAACAAATAGCCTGCACTTTTTAACGCCATTGACAGGGAGTTCCATGCGCAAGGATTACCTGGCGTTCTTCATTTCGCTGTTCCTTTCACGGCTGGCCGACCAGGTTTTGCTGTTTATCGTGCCACTGATCGTGTTCCAGACCACTCAAAGCGTGTCGTGGGCGGGGCTGGCGTTTTTTGTCGAGTCACTGCCGCGCTACCTGGCTTTTCCGGTGTGCGGCGCGTTGTGCGACAGGTTTTCACCGGTGCGTATCCTGCATATCAGCCAGGTGTATCGGGCCTTGGCCTGCGTGGTGGCGATGGCGCTGTATGGGCTGTTCGACGGTATCCATTGGCTGGTGATGCTGTCCGCGCTTTGCGGCGTGTTGACCACCCAGGGCATCATGGCGCGGGAAGTGGTGATGCCGCATATCTTCGGGCAGTACACCTATGCCAAGACCTTGTCCTATTCGCAGATCGCCGACCAGGGCGGACTGGTGCTCGGGCCGTTGGTGGCGGCGCTGATGCTGGAAGTCTGGGCGTGGCCATGGGTAGTGCTGGGCGTCGCCGCGCTGTTTGTGCTGGCAGACCTGGCGATGCTGATCTGGCAGCGCAACACCACGGTGGACCTGCACATCCATGAACAACAGCCGGGTAACTGGCTGCAACCCCTGCGCACCGCTTTTGGCCACATCCTCAACCGGGTGGAGTTGAAACGCATCATCGTCCTGGCGGTCGGTGTGAACCTGATGGTCGGCGTGACGCTGGCTACCTCGGCTGCCATGGTCACTGGCCACTACGCAGCGGGCAAAGACGCCTATGCCCTGCTGCAAGCCGCCGGGGCGCTGGTGACAATCGCGATTCTGTTCTACCTGGCGCATTCATCACTGAAGCTGAAGGTACTGGGCGGGTTGTCGTACTCGATGATCACCGTCGGCGCGCTGATCACAGCGCTCAGCCCCGGCGTGTGGGCCTACACGGTGGGGTTCCTGCTGCTGACCGGCTTCGACAAGATGTTCAACGTGTACCTGCGCAGCACCCGCCAACGGGTGATTCCGGTGCAGGACTTCGGCAAGACCGTTGGCGTGATGACCTTGCTCAACAACCTGGCCCAGCCCTTGGCGGGCTTGATGATTGCCGTGTTGGCAGCGCCTTTGGGCACGCCAACGGTGATCCTGCTGCTGGTGGGGATCACCGCCTTGATCGGTGTGGCCGTGGCCTCAGGCTGGCACGCCACTGTGAAAGCGGAACTCGACGTCGGGTGATTCGATCAGGTCCTGCTCGGTGGCCCGCACCCGCTCGATCACCTGGGCGATGTCCTTGGCGTCGCCGTACTGGTAAGCCAGCTTCAGGTAACCCTGGAAGTGCCGCGCCTCGCTTTTGAGCAAGCCGAAATAGAACTTGCCGAGTTCTTCGTCCAAATGCGGCACCAGCGCTTCGAAACGCTCGCAACTGCGCGCTTCGATAAAGGCGCCCACCACCAGGGTGTCTACCAGCTTGACCGGCTCATGGCTGCGCACCACCTTGCGCAAACCCGAGGCATAACGCCCGGCGTGCAGTTGACGCAGCTCGACCTTGCGCTTTTTCATCAGGCGCATGACCTGCTCGTGGTGCACCAACTCTTCGCGGGCCAGGCGCGACATCATGTTGATCAGGTCAACGTGGCCGTAGTACTTGGCCATCAGGCTCAAGGCAGTGCTGGCGGCTTTGAATTCGCAGTTCTTGTGGTCGATCAGCAGGGTTTCCTGGTCGGCCAACGCGGCCTGGACCCAGGCATCAGGGGTGCGGCAGCCGAGGAATTCATGGATTTCGGGCAGGTTCATCGGGCTCACGGGCAAAGGATCACAAAAGGGCGCCGATTATACCGACCCCGCCGCAGACCACCAGCCACCGGCCTTGATGTGTATCAACATGACGGTTGCCGACCAGCAACTATAGTTATTCAACGCCCGCCCTTTTCAGGAGAACCCGACCATGCAAGCCATCCGCAGCATCCTGGTGGTCATCGAGCCCGAGCACTCCGAAAGCCTGGCACTCAAGCGTGCCAAGCTGATTGCCGGGGTGACCGACGCGCACCTGCACTTGCTGGTCTGTGACAAGAAACACGAGCATTCGGCGCTGTTGAGCCTGCTCAAGCAAGGCTTGACGGAAGACGGCTACAGCGTCACCACCGAGCAAGCATGGAACGACAGCCTGCATGAAACCATCATCGATGTGCAGCAAGCCGAAGGCTGCGGCCTGGTGATCAAGCAGCACTTCCCCGACAGCCCGCTGAAAAAAGCCCTGCTGACCCCGGCGGACTGGAAGTTGCTGCGCTATTGCCCAACGCCCGTGTTGCTGGTCAAGACCGCTACTCCCTGGGCGGGCGGCGTGATCCTGGCGGCCATCGACGTGGGCAACACAGACGGCGAACACCGCTCGCTGCACCATTGGATCATCGACCATGGCTTTGATATCGCCAGCCTGGCCAAAGCCAAATTGCATGTCATCAGTGCCCACCCGTCGCCCATGCTGTCGGCGGCCGACCCGACCTTTCAGCTCAAGGAAACCATCGAGGCGCGCTACCGCGAGCAATGCAAGGCGTTCCAGGCCGAGTTCGACGTGGACGACAGGCACCTGCATATCGAGGAAGGCCCGGCCGATGTGCTGATCCCGCATATGGCCCATAAGCTGCAGGCGGCGGTGACCATCATCGGCACGGTGGCCCGCACGGGGCTTTCCGGGGCGTTGATCGGTAATACGGCGGAGGTGGTGCTGGATACATTGGAAAGCGATGTGCTGGTGCTCAAACCGCAGACGCTCATGGATCACCTGCAAGAGCTCTCCACCAAACCCTGACGCCGCCCTTCAGGCAATGTAGATCAAATGTGGGAGCTGGCTTGCCTGCTCCCACATTGACCTCGCCCGTCAGTTACCCAGCGCATCTTTCAGGAAGCCCGGCGCGATATAGCGCTGGTAATGCGCCTCGGACAAGATAAAGAACTCGCGATCAATGGCATCGCGCAGTTCCGGCAGCGCCCAGTCGCGAAACTCCGGCAACAGCACCATGCCATAGGCCTCCAGGTTATTGATCACCCGGGCTCCACGGGCAATCAACTGGTAGGCCCAGCAATACTCGGACTGGTGCGGCACAAAGCGAATCTTGCGTTGCTCCAACTGCCCGCGCAGGGTCTTGGGGTCGAAAACCTCCACTTTGCCGGCCATGACCTGCACCAACAGCTGCTCAAGCCTGAGCCAGACCGCGCGCTTTTCTTCTTCGTTATAGCCGTTCCACTGGATCACTTCATGGTGGAAGCGCTTGCATCCACGGCACACGAGATCGCCGTAGACCGTGGAACACAGGCCGACGCAGGGAGTCTTGATGGTTTGGTTGGGCATGGGCAATGACACGCAAATCCGCGAAACAGTGCGCCATGTTAGCCCTTTGTCTAAGGTTGATCACCCAGCAAACTTGAGCAGGCAACTTACCTTTAGATTTTTTTTGCCGTAGAATCACCCGGCCTTGTAAGGCGCCAATAATCCGCTGGAAGCTGTTTTCAAAGCGTCACGAGCACAGTCGTTCCTTCAGAACGGTGTTGGCGCAGGTTCGACCCGGTAGGTCAGAGCCCGCGCCAACCCTCATCAGCTCCGTTCTGCAGGCGTAAAACTTTGAAAGCAGCTTCTGTAAAGAAATGGCGGCAGCGCTGGCTTTGCGGCCCAAAAAGCCCCCGAGCGCATGCGTGCCGTTCATTTCTGGATGAGCGTCCCGTGGGACCACTGATGAGGGTAATAACTGTGCTTGAAGCCTACCGCAAACATATCGAAGAGCGTGCAGCACTGGGTATCGTTCCCCAGCCGCTTAACGCCGAACAAACCGCAGGCCTGGTCGAGCTGCTGAAAAATCCTCCGGCTGGCGAAGAAGAATTCCTCGTTGACCTGATCACCAACCGCATTCCACCAGGCGTTGACGAAGCCGCTTACGTCAAGGCCGGTTTCCTGTCTGCCCTGGCCAAGGGCGAAGCCACTTCCCCCCTGATCGACAAAAAACGCGCTGTTGAACTGCTCGGCACCATGCAGGGCGGCTACAACATCGTGACGTTGGTCGAGCTGCTGGACGACGCCGAACTGGCACCCGTCGCGGCCGCCCAACTCAAGCACACCCTGCTGATGTTCGATGCGTTCCACGACGTCGCCGAAAAAGCCCGTAACGGCAACGAGCACGCCAAAGGCGTGATCCAGTCCTGGGCTGACGGCGAGTGGTTCCGCAACCGCCCTACCCTGGCCGACAAGATCAGCCTGCGCGTCTTCAAGGTCACCGGCGAAACCAACACCGACGACCTTTCGCCTGCGCCTGATGCCTGGTCCCGCCCTGACATCCCGCTGCACGCCCTGGCCATGCTGAAAATGGCTCGCGAAGGCATCGTGCCGGACGAGCAAGGCAAGACCGGCCCGATGAAGCAGATCGAAGAAATGCGCGGCCAAGGCTTCCCGATTGCCTACGTGGGCGACGTGGTCGGTACCGGTTCGTCGCGTAAATCGGCGACCAACTCGGTGCTGTGGTTCTTCGGCGACGACGTGCCATATGTGCCGAACAAGCGTGCCGGCGGCTTCTGCTTCGGCAGCAAGATCGCTCCGATCTTCTACAACACCATGGAAGATGCTGGCGCACTGCCAATCGAATTCGACGTCACCAACATGAACATGGGCGACGTGATCGACCTGTACCCGCATGCTGGCAAAGTCTGCAAACACGGCACCGACGAAGTCCTGACCACGTTCGAAATGAAGACTCCGGTGCTGTTGGACGAAGTCCGCGCCGGCGGCCGTATCCCGCTGATCATCGGCCGTGGCCTGACCGACAAGGCCCGCGCTGAGCTGGGCCTGGGCCCTACCGACCTGTTCAAGCTGCCTGAAGCGCCTGTCGACACCGGCAAGGGCTTCACCCTGGCGCAGAAAATGGTCGGCAAGGCCTGTGGCCTGCCAGAAGGCAAAGGCGTTCGTCCAGGCACTTACTGCGAGCCGAAGATGACCACCGTGGGGTCCCAGGACACCACCGGCCCAATGACCCGTGACGAACTCAAGGACCTGGCGTGCCTGGGCTTCTCGACCGATCTGGTGATGCAGTCCTTCTGCCACACCGCGGCTTACCCGAAGCCGATCGACGTGACCACCCACCACACCCTGCCTGACTTCATCATGACCCGTGGCGGTGTATCGCTGCGTCCGGGCGACGGCATCATCCACAGCTGGCTGAACCGCATGCTGCTGCCGGACACCGTCGGTACCGGTGGTGACTCCCACACCCGCTTCCCGATGGGCATCTCGTTCCCGGCCGGTTCTGGCCTGGTCGCGTTTGCCGCCGCCACCGGCGTCATGCCGCTGGACATGCCGGAATCGATTCTGGTGCGCTTCAAGGGCAAGATGAAACCTGGCATCACCCTGCGTGACCTGGTGCATGCCATTCCTTACTACGCGATCCAGGCTGGCCTGCTGACCGTAGAGAAGAAAGGCAAGAAGAACGCCTTCTCTGGCCGCATCCTGGAAATCGAAGGCCTGAACGACCTGACGCTGGAACAGGCTTTCGAGCTGTCCGACGCCTCGGCTGAACGTTCGGCTGCCGGTTGCACCATCAAGCTGTCCAAAGAGTCCGTCACCGAGTACCTGAACTCCAACATCACCCTGCTACGCTGGATGATCGGCGAAGGCTACGGCGATGCACGCACCCTGGAACGTCGCGCTCAAGCGATGGAAGCCTGGGTCGCCAACCCGGAGCTGATGGAAGCCGATGCCGACGCCGAATACGCCGAAATCATCGAAATCGACCTGTCGGAAATCAACGAGCCGATCCTCTGCGCGCCAAACGACCCGGACGACGCCCGTCTGCTGTCCAGCGTCGCTGGCGAGAAGATCGACGAAGTGTTCATCGGTTCGTGCATGACCAACATCGGTCACTTCCGCGCTGCCGGTAAACTGCTGGAGCAGGTCAAGGGCCAGCTGCCAACCCGTCTGTGGCTGTCGCCGCCGACCAAGATGGACGCGCACCAACTGACCGAAGAAGGCTACTACGGCATCTACGGCAAGGCTGGCGCACGCATGGAAATGCCAGGCTGCTCGCTGTGCATGGGTAACCAGGCACGCGTTGAGCCAAACTCCACCGTGGTGTCGACCTCGACCCGTAACTTCCCGAACCGCCTGGGTGATGGTGCCAACGTCTACCTGGCGTCGGCAGAGCTGGCGGCCGTGGCCTCTACCCTGGGTCGCCTGCCGACCGTCGAAGAGTACATGGGCTACGCGGCGAAACTGGACACCATGGCCAGTGACGTCTACCGTTACCTGAACTTCGACCAGATCGCTGAGTTCCGTAAGATCGCAGCGAGCGCCAACATCCCGGTGATTCAAGCTTAACGGTGTGTTGATGTGAAAAACGCCGCGTATCGCAAGGTACGCGGCGTTTTTTTATGCCTGGAACTAACCATTACTGCCAACACAAAACAAATGTGGGAGCTGCGGCCCCTGTGGCGAGGGAGCTTGCTCCCGTGACGGCCTGACAGACGATGCTGATCTAACTGACGCACCGCGATCCAAATGTGGG
>NZ_WKCD01000005.1:0-72196 GCF_021606625.1 Pseudomonas sp. PA-4-8C | reverse complement strand
CCCCGGAAGAACTGGAGCGCGCCAGCAAGATCCTGATGGCCTCGTCCCAACCCGACGGCGGCCTGGCGCTCACCGGCGACAAGGCGCTGCTGTTTCACCCCAACGATGAAGCCTTCCTGATGTATGCCCGTCGCGGGCGTAGCCTGGTGGCCCTGTACGACCCGATCGGCCCGACCCAGCCGCGCGCCGAGATGATCTGGCAGTTCCGCGACCTGTGCGACATCCACCACGCCCGACCGGTGTTCTACCAGGTACGCGCCGAGAACCTGCCGTACTACATGGACATCGGCCTCACCGCGATCAAGCTGGGTGAAGAAGCCCGCGTCGACCTGAAACGCTTTGACCTGGAAGCCAAGGGCAAAGAAATGAAGGATTTGCGCTACACCTGGAACCGTGGCACCCGGGACGGGCTGTCCCTGGAGATCTGCGAACCGGGCAAGGCGCCAATGGATGAATTAAAAGTCATCTCCGATGCCTGGCTTACAGGTAAGAATGTGCGGGAAAAGGGCTTCTCCCTGGGCCGTTTCAGCGATGATTACCTCAAGCACTTTCGTATCGCGATCATTCGCTTCGAAGGGCGCCCGGTGGCCTTCGCCAACCTGCTCGAAACCTACAACCATGACCTGGCCAGCCTCGACCTGATGCGTGCCCACCCGGACGCGCCCAAGTTGACCATGGAATTCATGATGGTGGGCCTGATTCAACATTATAAGAGCCACGACTACGCGCGCTTCAGCCTCGGCATGGTGCCGTTGTCGGGCTTGCAACCGCGCCGTGGCGCACCGCTGACCCAACGCCTGGGTTCGATGGTGTTCCGCCGTGGCGAGCAACTGTATAACTTCCAAGGTTTGCGCCGCTTCAAAGACAAGTTCCAGCCCGACTGGGAACCCCGTTACATGGCTGTGCCCGCAGGACTGGATCCGCTGGTGGCATTGGCCGATACCGCCGCCCTGATCGCGGGCGGCTTGACTGGATTGGTGAAACGCTGATGATTCGACGCTCCTGGCGGTATGTATTGGCTTTAGTGGTGCTGCTTGCGCTGATCGCGGCGGGTGGCTTCTGGTACTGGAACCGCCCTGCCCCGCAGCCGACCCTGGAGCACTTGCCCCAGGCCGACGGTTCGGTAATGACCCGCGTGACCCCGGCCAGCAACGCAAAAGCCCGCGTGGCCGTGGCGGTGATGGCCGACGAAACCCTGACCGACAGCCAACTGATGGCCCTGAGCCAGGGCGGTGCTGCGCAACTGGTTCAGGTGGTGCTGCCCAAAGATGACTGCGCATTGCAGGAAAAAGCCCTGCAAGGCGCCCTGGCCCAGCTCAAAGGCCCGGCGACCCTGGTCAGCGGCATCGGCCCTGGCGCCGCACTCGCCTGGCGCTGGCTGGCCACCCAGAACGACGACAAGGCCAACGCCATCTCTGTGGGCTTCGCCCTGAAACAGGAAGGCTGCAACGACCCGCTGCCGAAAACCGCCGCCCATGGCAACTGGCTGGTGGCGTGGAACGATAACCCCGACGATGAGAGCGCCAGTTTCGTACGTGACACACCACGCGCTACGACCAGCATCAGCGACTACGACATTCATTACCCACAGGTGCTGAACAACGAACTGCGCAAGCAACTGGTCGGTTCGGACAACGGCGGCCTGGCGATTCCGGTGGTGGAAGTGCCTGCCGGCCAAGCCAAGGACACCGTGACCCTGTTCCTCTCCGGTGACGGCGGCTGGCGCGACCTGGACCGCGACGTGGCGGGCGAGATGGCGAAGATCGGCTACCCGGTGGTGGGCATCGACACCCTGCGCTATTACTGGCAGCACAAGAGCCCCGAGCAAAGCGCCAAGGACCTCACCGAGCTGATGCAACACTACCGGCAGAAATGGGGCACCAAGCGCTTCGTGCTGACCGGTTACTCGTTCGGCGCCGACGTACTGCCGGCGATCTACAACCGTATGCCAGAGAACGAACAGCAACGGGTAGACGCGATCATCCTGCTGGCCTTCGCCCGCACCGGCAGCTTTGAAATCGAAGTGGAAGGCTGGCTGGGCAACGCCGGCAAAGAAGCCGCCACCGGCCCGGAAATGGCCAAGCTGCCGCCTGAAAAAGTCGTGTGCATCTACGGTGCCGAAGAAGTCGACGAGAGTGGCTGCACCGACAAGACCGCCGTGGGCGAAGCCATGAAGCTGCCGGGCGGGCATCACTTCGATGAGAACTACCCGGCGCTGGCCAAGCGCTTGGTGGAGATTATTGTCAAGCATCAGGCCAAAGCCGAATAATTCCAGCTTAATCCAAGACCCAATGTGGGAGCGGGCTTGCCCGCGATAGCGCGGGCTCAGTTACAGTAGCGTTGACTGACAGTCCGCCATCGCGGGCAAGCCCGCTCCCACAGTGGTACGTGGTGTTGATGAAAACTAGCGCGGTTCGATGTGCGCAATCATCAGTTGCACCGTCTCATTGCCACGAAACTCATTCACATCCAGTTTGTAGGCCAACTCCACCCACCGCACGGTCGGGTTTGGCCACACTTCGCGGTCCACACCAAAGGCAATGCCATCGAGCTTCACCGACCCGCATTCGCTCTTGAGCACCACTTTCAAATGCCGCTCGCCCACCACCCGCTGCTCCACCAACTGAAATACCCCGTGAAACAACGGCTCGGGAAAGTGCTGCCCCCACGGGCCGGCATGGCGCAGGGCGCGGGCCAGTTCCAGGTGAAACTCTTCCACCGCCAGGGTACCGTCTGAAAGCAGGCGGCCGGTGAGGTCTTCTTCGCGCAGTTGCCGACGCACTTCGGCATCAAAGGCTTCGGCGAACAACGGGAAGTTGGCTTCAGGCAAGGTCAGCCCCGCCGCCATGGCGTGGCCACCGTATTTGGTGATCAGGTTGGGATGCTGGCTGGCGACGACTGCCAGCGCATCGCGGATATGAAAGCCCTGCACCGAGCGTCCAGAGCCCTTGAGCAGGCCATCGCCGGCATCGGCGAAGGCGATGGTCGGGCGGAAATAACGCTCCTTCATGCGTGACGCGAGGATGCCGATCACCCCCTGGTGCCACTCCGGGTCGAACAGGCACAAGCCGTACGGCATCGACTCCACCGGCAAGTCCTTGAGCTGGGCCAGGGCCTCGCGCTGCATGCCTTGCTCGATGGATTTACGGTCCTGGTTCATGCCGTCCAGTTGCGCGGCCATTTCCCGTGCGGCGGCGAAGTCGGTGGTGAGCAGGCATTCGATGCCCAGGCTCATGTCATCCAGGCGTCCGGCGGCATTCAGGCGCGGGCCGAGGATAAAACCCAGGTCGGTGGAGGTGATACGCGCATGATCACGCTTGGCCACTTCCAGAATCGCCTTGATCCCCGGCCGTGCCCGACCGGCCCGAATACGCTCCAGGCCCTGGTGCACGAGGATGCGGTTGTTGGCGTCCAGCGGCACCACGTCAGCGACGCTGCCCAGGGCCACCAGGTCAAGCAGTTCACCGATGTTCGGCTGGGGCTTGTTGTCATACCAACCCAGGCTGCGCAACCGCGCACGCAGGGCCATCAACACGTAAAAGATCACGCCGACCCCGGCCAGGGCCTTGCTGGGGAACCCACAGCCCGGCTGGTTCGGATTGACGATGGCGTCGGCGGCCGGCAGTTCATCACCGGGCAAGTGGTGGTCGGTGACCAGCACCTGCAACCCCGCCGCCTTCGCCGCCGCCACGCCTTCGACGCTGGAGATGCCGTTGTCCACGGTGATCAGCAACTGCGGCTCGCGCTGCAGGGCCACCGCGACGATTTCCGGGGTCAGGCCATAGCCGTATTCGAAGCGGTTGGGCACCAGGTAGTCGACATGGGCCGCGCCGAGCAAACGCAAGCCCAGAGTGCCCACGGTGCTCGCCGTGGCGCCATCGGCGTCGAAGTCACCGACGATCAGGATGCGCTGGCGCTGCTCCAGGGCCGTCACCAGCAAGTCCACCGCGGCGTCGATACCCTTGAGCTGCTGATAGGGAATCAACCGCGCCAGGCTCTTGTCCAGCTCGGCTTCCGATTGCACCCCGCGTGCGGCGTAAAGGCGGGTCAACAGCGGCGGCAGTTCACCGAGAAAAGGCAGGACGGCGGGCAGTGGGCGGGGATCGATACGCATACGGTGGTGATAACTTCTCTTTAATCATTGTAGGAGCGAGCTTGCTCGCGAAGGTGGTTAACGATGACGCGTGTGCCTGGGTGATCGTGGTGCCCTGGAGTTTTTCGCGAGCAAGCTCGCTCCTACAGGAAGCCGGGTTCAGCCAAGGTTTAACCGCGCTCGCCGACCAGCCATTGCAGTTGCACTTCATGCTGGCCACGGTCATCGGTCACAAAGATCGTGCCTTCGCTGATCATCACGTCCCACTTGATGACGCGGGGCATGTCCTTGGCCAGGGTCTCCAACACTTCCTGGGGCACGGCAGCGATATGTACGTTTTTCAGGTTGTTGGCCACCGGCACCACCTTGGCTTCCCACACGCGCAGGCTGCCATAGGCCAGCAGGCTGGTGCGTTCGGTGCGGCGCGAGCACCAGGTCAGGCGGTCGGCATCCGGCTGGCCGACTTCGATCCAGTGCAAAACCCGATCATCCAGGCTCTTTTCCCACAGGGCTGGTTCGTCCACATCCGACAGGCCACGCCCGAACGCCAATTGCTCGTTGTACCAGAGGGCGTAGGCCAGCAGGCGCACGGTCATGCGCTCTTCGGTTTCCGAAGGGTGGCGGGCGATGGTCTGTTTGACGCTCTCATACACCGAGCGGTCGAGGTCGGTGAGGTTGAGTTCGAATTTGTAGGTCGTGGACGGCTGGGCCATGAACGGGCTTCTAAAGACAAGGAAAGGCGGCCAGTCTAACCGATGGCGAGGGCATTGAACGAATACTGCGCTGCATCCACGCAGCTCGCCTATGTTAAAAAGCAGTACATCATCGTCCCGCGCTTGTAAGGATCCCCATGTCGCTTAATGCCAAACCACTTGCCGGCCTGAAAGTCATCGAACTGGGCACTCTGATCGCCGGCCCGTTTGCCTCACGCATCTGCGCCGAATTCGGCGCCGAAGTGATCAAGGTCGAATCCCCGGACGGCGGCGACCCGCTGCGCAAATGGCGCAAGCTGTATGAAGGCACTTCGCTGTGGTGGTTCGTGCAGGCCCGCAACAAGCAGTCGCTGACCCTCAACCTCAAGCACCCTGAGGGCCTGGCGATTCTCAAGCAACTGTTGGCCGACGCCGACATTCTGATCGAAAACTTCCGCCCAGGCGTGCTGGAGAAACTCGGCCTGAGTTGGGAAACCCTGCACGCCCTCAACCCCAAGCTGGTGATGGTACGCCTCTCGGGCTTCGGCCAGACGGGGCCGATGAAGGACCAGCCGGGGTTTGGCGCGGTGGGCGAGTCCATGGGCGGCTTGCGCTATATCACCGGCTTCGAAGACCGCCCGCCAGTGCGCACCGGGATTTCCATCGGCGACTCGATTGCCGCGTTGTGGGCGGTGATCGGCGCGCTGATGGCACTGCGTCACCGCGAGGTCAACGGCGGTCTGGGCCAAGTGGTGGATGTGGCGCTGTACGAAGCCATCTTCGCCATGATGGAAAGCATGATCCCCGAGTTCGATGTGTTCGGGTTTATCCGTGAGCGCACCGGCAACATCATGCCCGGCATCACCCCGTCCTCGATCCACACCACCGCAGACGGCAAGCATGTGCAAATCGGCGCCAATGGCGATGCGATCTTCAAGCGCTTCATGCAGGTGATCGGCCGTGACGACTTGGCGAACGACCCTGCACTGGCCAGCAATGACGGGCGTGACACTCGCCGCGACGAGCTGTACGGCGTGATTGATCGCTGGGTCAATTCGCTGTCGCTCGACCAGGTGATTGAGCAACTGAATAAAGCCGAGGTGCCCGCCAGCCGTATCTACAGCGCCGAAGACATGCTGGGTGACCCGCAATTCCTGGCCCGGGAAATGTTCCTCAAGGCGCAGTTGCCGGGCGGCAAGGACTTCAAGATGCCCGGCATCGTGCCCAAGCTCTCGGACACACCGGGCAGTTGCGAATGGGTCGGCCCGCAATTGGGTGAACACAACAGCGTGGTGCTCAATGCCCTGGGCTATGACGCGGCGGCTATCACTCGCCTGCGCAAGGATGGCGCAATCTGACAAATTGCAGGCAAAAAGAAACCCCGAGCAGTGGGGAGACAACTCGGGGTTAAACGTGGCCTACAAAGACCAGTACAGCAAGCTACAGACACCGGAGCACAATGCCTGCTCTTGCTGTTACAAACTCTGACTGACCACCGTGTAGGAAGGTTCCGAAGAAAAATAATGTTTCATGCCAGTGCGCCGCCACGGGTTTGTGAGGCGTTGCGCAAGGCAGCGATGACTGAAGGTTCCAGGCGCCCTTCGGCGATTTTCAGGTCGCGAAGCAGGCAATCCACCACATCCACCAGCGCGCGCTTATCGCTCAATTGCGCACGATCGACTTCACGTTCAACCACGATGGCGCCACCGGGGTTCTTCACGGTTACCAGGCAGTCGTCGCGCATACCGGCAGAGGTCAGCGTAACCTGATAAGGGCTCAGTGCTTGGCTGAGCAATAGGTTGATACTTTCCATCTCGATCACCACTCAATCATTCGAAAAAGGTTCGAAAAACAAAAATGTCACGAAGAGGCTGACATTCAAGTGACCCGTGCTCAAAGCAGAAAGTTCTACCTTTTGTGTAATCCACTGCTTGAGGAAAACGAGCATGCACGGAAAAGATGACAGAGAAAAAACAACGGCGCACAGGCTAGAATCCCTGGATTATCCCGGGAGCCTGCCTTGAGAGCCGCGTCTGAACCGCCCTTGCGTATCGTGATTGCCGACGATCACCCGATTTTCCTGATTGGCCTGCGCGCCGTGCTCGAACGTGACCCGCACATCAGCATCGTCGGCGAGGCCAATTCCCCCCAGGCCCTCAGTGCGTTGTTGCAACACAGTACCTGCGATGTGGTGGTGACCGACTTCATGATGCCCGTCGAGCCCCAGGCCGACGGGTTGCGCTTGATCGAGCAACTGCGCCGGCACTATCCGCACCTGCCCATTGTGGTGGTGACCATGCTCAACAATGCCGGGTTGTTTCATTCCATCCTGGCATTGGGTGTGATGGGCCTGCTGAGCAAGGCCAGCCTGGCCGATGAGCTGCCCCAGGCGATCCGCCAGGTGCGCCAGCAACGCACCTACGTGGCCCAAACCATCCGCCAGGCGCTGAGCCTGGCCGGGGAAGTC
The DNA here is from genome assembly GCF_021606625.1 of Pseudomonas sp. PA-4-8C. Taxonomy (NCBI): domain Bacteria; kingdom Pseudomonadati; phylum Pseudomonadota; class Gammaproteobacteria; order Pseudomonadales; family Pseudomonadaceae; genus Pseudomonas; species Pseudomonas sp. PA-4-8C. Next base: position 64,944 of record NZ_WKCD01000005.1, on the reverse strand, counting down.
GGCGCTGATCGACTGCATTCCCAGGAGCACCTGTCACCCCGGGAGCTGGAGGTGATTCGCCTGTTGGCCGGTGGCATGACGGTGGGCGAGATCGCCGCGCACCTGCACCGCAGCAAGCAGACCGTCAGCGCGCAAAAAGTCAGCGCCATGCGCAAGCTCGGGCTGGTCAATGATGCCGCCCTGTTTATTTACGTGCAGGAACACGGGCTGGCCTAGCCTGAAATGCGATCCATTGCTTGAGCGCCGCGGCCTCCATCGGCCGCGCGATAAAGCAGCCTTGCAGCCACGCCGCGCCCAGTTCGCCCACGGCGTGATAGTCGGCGGCGGTTTCCACGCCGGTGACCACTACCGCAACGTCCAGGCGCGCCGCCATGCTCATGGCGCCCGCCACCACCGCGGCCTTACGGTCATCATTGGCCATCCCACAGGCAAACGCCGGGGGGATTTTCAGCTCGGTAAAAGGCAGTTCCAGCAAATGCTGCAGGCTGGTGCCGCCCATGCCGAAGTCGCCGATGGACAACTGGCAACCCAACATGCGCAAGCGCAGCAACCCGGTGACATGGGCGCTGTCGGTTTTCAGCGTCGAGGTTTCCACCAACTCCAGGGTCAGGCTATGGGCGGGCACACCATGAAGTTGCAGCAAACCTTGCAGCACCTGGGGGAAGTGCTCACGCTCCAGCATGCGCCCGGGAATATTCACGGCCACCGGCAGCACTTGGCCGCTTTCGCCCATCACCTGGTTGGCCAGGCCAAGCGCCTGCTCCAGCACATGCCAGGTAAACGCCTCTTCCATGCCGGCAAACTCCAACACCGGCAGGAACTCGTCAGGCAGCAATAGCTCACCGTCCTGCAACTGCCAACGCGCCAGCGCCTCCACCCCTTGCAACACACCGGCCTGACTGACGATGGGCTGGTACCAGACCCTGCCACAGGCTGCGATAGTCGCCTGGCTGACATCCGCCGAGGGCGGCAGTTGTTCCTGCTCGCTCAAGCTCAGCAGTTGACGGACGCGCTCCCAGGACAGCACCGCTGGCCCTGGACGCAAGTGCTCCTGACAGTCGCTCAGTACTTGCCCGATCAGCTTGGCCGAAGCCGGCTTGGGCAAGCACGCCAAGACCTTGAGCCCCAATTGGCGGGCCATGTTCGCCACACCTTCCAGAACGTCGGGCTCGGCGTTGCTGAGCAGGATCAATACTTGGGCCAGGCGGCGTTCCGCCAACTCACGGATCAACGCCAGGCCATCGCCCTGCTCCAGGTACAGATCGCAGATGGCGATATCCACCGGGCCTTTGCTGTCCAGGGATTGGCGGGCGATTTCGACCGTTTCCGCGGCGCGTACATTGAACACGCCGTTGGCATTGAGCATCTGGTGCAGGGCCATCAGTTGAAACGGGTTGTCTTCGAGGATCAGGACGTTCAGGGATCGCATGGGTAAGTGGTGTCGGTACAGGGAAAGTCCTGCACAGTAGTCATATGCTGCGGTGTGCCCCATAGGACGTGTCCTAAATGTGGTCTGTAGGAGCGAGCTTGCTCGCGAAAAACGTCAACGATAACGCGGGCTTCCTGGGTAAACGCGGCGCCTGTGAGTTTTTCGCGAGCAAGCTCGCTCCTACAATGTGTCAGGCATCCAGATAGGGTTGCAGGTCGCGACGAAACGCCTTGAGCACCTCGGACAAGCGCAACCAGGGTGCTTCAAGCTCGGCGCCGCGCTGTTCACGGGCGCACTGCTCAAGGGCGACGCAGGCCTTGGCGAGTGGCAGTGCGTCCACCAGCGAGCAAATGCCCTTGAGCCGGTGCAGCGATGCATTCAAGCGTGCCACGTCGCGCTCGGCCAGGGCACCCGCCAATACCTCGTGTTCGTGGTCCAGGCTCTTGGCCAGTTCCTGCAACATGCTCTGTAGCACCGGCCCGTCGGCCTGGGTCATGGTGCGCAGGGCCTGGATATCGAACGAACGCAGGGGCGCCACGCGGGCCAGCACTTGGGTCCAGTGTTCCAGAGTCACGGGCTTGACCAGCAGTTCATCCATACCGGCGTCCTCGCAGCGGCGTTGTTCATCTTTCATAGCGTTCGCGGTGCAACCGATCAGCGCAAGACGAGGCCGTTGCTCCTCGGCTTCGAGGCGTCGGATCGCCGCACTCAAGGCATAGCCGGACATGCCGGGCATCTGGCAATCGGTGACCAGCACGTCAAAACGCTGCTCACGCCAGCGTTGCAACGCGGCCTCGGCCGACTCCAGGGCGACCACCTGGTGACCGAGGAACTGCAACTGCTGCGCCAGCACCAGGCGGTTGGCCGCCAAATCGTCCACCACCAGCACCGACAGGCTACGCCCCGTCGGTGACAACGTCGCGGTAGGCATTGCCGGCACATCATCGGTGCTGACCCGGTCCAGGCGCAGGTCAATGCACACCACCGTCCCCTCGCCCACCACACTGTCGAGGTAAATGCTCCCGCCCATCAATTCCACCAGTTGCTTGCAGATACTCAGGCCCAGGCCAGTGCCGCCGTGTTGCGCGGCGGTCAAGGCGCTTACCTGGGTAAATGGCTTGAACACCCGCGGCTGTTGCTCGGCGCTGATGCCCGGGCCGCTGTCCTTGACGCACAGGTGCAGGTATTCACTATCGCGCTCATCCCGCTGGCAAGTCACGCTGAGGTGAACCCCGCCCCGCTCGGTGAATTTGAGCGCATTGCCCAACAGGTTGTGCATCACCTGGCGTAACCGCAGCGGGTCGAACCAGTAATAGCCCTGAGCAGCCGGATCAAACGCCAGGGTCAGATGCAGGCCCTTCTTTTGCGCCGTGGCTTCGAACAGGCTCTGGATACCCTCGAAAAAACTCTTGAGCTCGGTGGTCTGTGGCGCCAGTTGCAGGTGACCGGCCTCGATCTTGGCCAAGTCCAGGCTGTCGCCCATCAGCGCAATCAGCTCGCGCGCCGAACGATGGGCCACTTGCAGCGCCTCGGAAACCGGCTGGCCGCTTGCCAGGCAACGCTCTTGCTCCAGTTCGAGCAAGCCAATGATGGCGGTCATGGGGGTGCGAATCTCATGGCTCAAGGCCGAGAGAAATGCACTTTTGGCGTAGTTCGCCTCATCGGCTGCCTGGCGGGCGTCCATCAGCTGGCGCTCCAGGTCTTTGCGTTCGTTGATGTCGATCCAGCCGCCCAACAACCCCTGCAAGCGGCCCTGAGCGTCGAAAAAGGGCACGGTCCACTGGTAGACGTGATAAGTACCGCCATTGAGCTCCAATTGCCGGTCGACAAACAACGGCTGCTGCGTGGCCAACTGCTCCATGTGCCCTTCGTGCAGGCGCGCCGCCGTGGCGTCGGGCACGACCTTGCTTTCCATCAGCGTCAGGCCCTGGATCAGCTCCAGCCGGGTTGCCAATTGCTGTTCATAGCTTTTGTTGCAGGTTACCAGCCGCCCATCCAGGTCGCGGACAAAGAGCGGGTTAGGCATACCGTCGAGCAATGCGCGCTTGAACGCCAGCTGGTCATTGAGCCGTTGCTCGGCCTCCAGCCGTTGGCGGATCTGGCGCTTGAGCCGGCTGTTCCACACCAACGACACCAACACAAACAGCAGCGCCGTGGCCATCGTCCAATAGGCCCAGGGCGGTACACGCTGCCAGACGGGCGGGGGAATCGTCACGGCACCGATCCAACGCAGGCGCAAGGCACTCAACTCAGCCACCGGCAACGCCTCCAGGGCTTTGTTCAGAATGTTCAGCAATTCAGGCTGGTCCTTGCGCACCGACAGGCAGTTGGACGACCACTGGCCGTCGACACTGCGGCCCATACGCAAGCCTTCCTGCGCATAACTCTGCACTTCCACTTCAGTCTGTATCGTGGCGGCGGCCTCGCCCCGTCGTACCAACTCACGGGCCTGGGTGTAATTGTCCACCAGGCGCAACTTGATGCGCGGGTGGTCATGGCGAATCTGGCTCTCCATGACGTGGCGTGCCGGCAATGCCAGCACCTTGCCGTCCAACTGGTTCAAACCCGTCAGGGGCGCGGCATCGGCACGTTCGATAAACACCCAGCCGGAGCCGCCAAAACCATGGCTGAAGTTGAGCAGCGCACTGCGCTCCTGATTCACCGCCAGGGTGGTGTTCATCTGCGCCCGGCCGGTTTCCAGCCATTCCAGGGTTTGTGCGGTAGAACCCACCTCTTCATAAATGAACTGCAAACCGGTCATGCGCGAGATGCGATTCAACAGGTCGACATTCAAGCCAACCCAGTGGCCGTCCTGGTCCCTGAAGATATAAGGCGACATTTGCTGGGCTACCACCACGACATGGGGATGCTCGCGCACCCAGGCCCGTTCCGATGTCGACAACGCAATGCGCTCACCACTGATGCCGACACCGAGCCCGGTGGTCCAGCGTGCGAGGATTTCGCGCTGCACCGACTCGTCGAGGCTTGCCAGCGCGCGGTTCATCATCGCCCCCAACAACGGATCGGCCTGTCGGGTGGCGAAGGCAAAACCGATGGGCGCCAGCCGGCTTTGCTCCTTGATCTGCAACCCCAGATAAGGCCGCAGCGATTTATAGGCGCGCACAATCACTTCATTGCCGATAAACGCATCGACATCGCCTTGCTTCAGGGCTTCGAGGCCGCTGTAGAGGTTGGGCGCGAGCATGATGTGGCTGTCGGGGTAGGCGGCGTGAACCTTCTGCACGTTGGCGTAGCCGTCGAGTAATACCAGCTTCTTGCCGGCCAGATCGTCGCCTTGGGTATCGTCGCGGCGCAGCACCACCACTGAACGGTCGGGCATGTAGTCCGGGGTGAACTGCAGGCCGGGTACATCTCGCTCGTAGCCATTGGCACTGGTGAGAATATCGATGGTGCCATTGCGCAGCGCTTCAACCGCCTGGGCGCGCTCGGAGAAGCCCAGCACTTGCATGGGCACACCCAGCCGCGCGCCGACCAGGCTCAAGTAATCGGCGCTGATGCCTTGGTAGCGATTGCGGTCGCGGGTGATGTCGATCGGCTGGTAGTCATCGATCGAGATGCCCACCTTCAATGTCCGATGCGCCGCCAACCACTGCTGCTCGGTCGGCGCCAGGGGCATAGGTTCAAGCGCGATAAACGCCGGCACCAGTTTGAACGGCAGGCTGACAGCGGCCAGGCTCATGGGTACCTGGGTGAGCCACAACAGGCACACCAGCTTCAACGTCCATTGGATCAACACCTGCACCGGTTGGGTTTCCTTGATTGGGCGAATGGGCAAGTATGGCTCGCCAGAATGAAAAAGCCCGTCACGAGGACGGGCTTGGCCGACTGCAAAAAAAGCTGACTGTTGCCCCACCATGTCTTGGGTGGATGAAATCAGCTTGAATGTGGGGCAGCACAAAGATGCCCCTCGGCCGTCAGGCAGCCCTGTCGATCAGAGCGGCTTGCCCCGATTGCCGTGCTGGCTGACGAACGCCTGCACCGCCTTCAGGTCATTGGCCAACACGGTGCAGCGCTCTTCGCGCTCGAACAGGTCGGTCAAATGCTCCGGCAACTCCAGGGCCTTGCCAATGCCGGCCTTCTCCACCGCTTCCGGGAACTTGACCGGGTGCGCGGTACCGAGGATCACCATTGGAATATCCAGGCTGCGGCGGCACTCGCGGGCGGCTTTCACGCCGATGGCCGTGTGCGGGTCGAGCACTTCGCCGGTCTCGGCGTAGACTTGCGCGATGGTTTCGCAGGTCTGCGCGTCGTCCACGGCCAGGGAATCGAACAGCTTGCGGGTTTCGGTCCAGCGCTCTTGCTCGACGCTGAAGCCGCCACCTTGCTTGAAGCTGTTCATCAGTTCGGCCAGGGCTGCGCCGTTGCGACCGTGCATGTCGAACAGCAGGCGTTCGAAGTTCGACGACACCATGATGTCCATGGACGGCGACAGCGTGGCGTGCAGGGTTTCCTTCACGTACTGGTTGCCGCTCATGAAGCGATGCAGGATGTCGTTGCGGTTGGTGGCGACGATCAACTGGTTGATCGGCAGGCCCATGTTGCGCGCCAGGTAACCGGCGAAAATATCGCCGAAGTTGCCGGTCGGCACCGAGAACGACACCGAACGCGCCGGGCCGCCCAACTGCAGCGAGGCGTGGAAGTAGTAGACGATCTGGGCCATGATCCGCGCCCAGTTGATCGAGTTCACCGCCACCAGGCGCGTGCCCTTGAGGAAGCTCTGGTCAGCGAAGCTGTTCTTGACCATTTCCTGGCAGTCGTCGAAGTTGCCTTCGATGGCGATGTTGTGGATGTTCTCACCGAAGATGGTAGTCATCTGGCGACGCTGCACTTCGGACACACGCTTGTGCGGGTGCAGGATGAAGATGTCGACATTCTCGCAGTGCTTGCACCCTTCGATGGCCGCCGAGCCGGTATCGCCGGAGGTGGCGCCGATGATCACCACGCGCTCGCCGCGTTTTTCCAGCACGTAGTCGAGCAGGCGACCCAGCAGTTGCAGGGCGAAGTCCTTGAACGCCAGGGTCGGGCCGTGGAACAGCTCCAGTACCCACTCATTGCCGTTCAGTTGGCGCAGGGGCGCGATGGCGTTGTGGGAAAACACGCCATAGGTTTCTTCCAGAATCTTCTTGAAGTCCGCATCCGGAATGCTACCGGTCACGAACGGGCGCATCACGCGGAAAGCCAGCTCGTGATACGGCAGGCCGGCCCAGGAAGCGATTTCTTCCTGGGTGAAGCGTGGCAGGTTTTCCGGCACATACAGGCCGCCGTCGGTGGCAAGGCCTGCCAGCAGAACGTCTTCGAAATTCAGGGCCGGTGCCTGGCCGCGGGTGCTGATATAACGCATGACTGGCTCCTCTAAAACATTCTCGAACAGGGGCCGCCGAATGGACGGGGCCCCTGGAACAAATCGGTTAGTTCAAGTGTTCGACGCGAATCCGCACCACTGGGCCCACTACGCCTTGCAAGGCTTCCAGGGCATGGATGGCATCGTTGATGTGCTGTTCGAGCACGCGGTGGGTCAGCAGGATCATCGGCACCTGGCCGTTTTGCTCCTCGACTTCCTTCTGCATGATCGACTCGATATTGATACCGCGCTCCGACAGGATGCTGGCCACCTGGGCCAACACGCCTGGATGGTCCTGGGCCTGGATGCGCAGGTAGTAGGCACTTTCGCAGGCTTCGATCGGCAGGATCGGGTGAGCCGACAGCGAGTCCGGCTGGAAGGCCAGGTGCGGCACGCGGTTTTCCGGGTCGCTGGTCATGGCGCGAACCACATCCACCAGGTCGGCGATCACCGACGACGCGGTTGGCTCCATGCCGGCACCAGCGCCGTAGAACAGGGTGGAACCGGCGGCGTCGCCGTTGACCATCACCGCGTTCATCACGCCGTTGACGTTGGCGATCAGGCGGTCGGCCGGGATCAGCGTCGGGTGAACCCGCAACTCGATACCGGCTGGGGTGCTGCGCGCCACGCCCAGGTGTTTGATACGGTAGCCCAGGGCTTCGGCGTAGTTGACGTCGGCGGTGGTCAGCTTGGTGATGCCTTCGGTGTAGGCCTTGTCGAACTGCAGCGGGATACCAAAGGCAATGGACGCCAGGATGGTCAGCTTGTGGGCCGCGTCGATACCTTCCACGTCGAAGGTCGGGTCGGCTTCGGCGTAACCCAGGGCCTGGGCTTCGGCCAGCACGTCTTCGAAGGTACGGCCCTTCTCGCGCATTTCGGTGAGGATGAAGTTACCGGTGCCGTTGATGATGCCGGCCACCCAGTTGATGCGGTTGGCGGACAGGCCTTCACGGATCGCCTTGATCACCGGGATACCACCGGCCACCGCGGCTTCGAACGCCACGATAACGCCCTTCTCGCGGGCCTTGGCGAAGATCTCGTTGCCGTGCACGGCGATCAGCGCCTTGTTGGCGGTGACCACGTGCTTACCGTTCTCGATGGCCTTGAGCACCAGTTCGCGGGCCACGGTGTAGCCGCCCACCAGCTCGATAACGATATCGATCTCAGGGTTGGTGGCCACGGCGAACACATCGTTGGTAATCGCAATACCGGTCGTTTCGAACTGAGGCTTTGGCGAACGCGTGGCAATCTGCGCCACTTCAATCCCGCGACCTGCGCGGCGGGAAATTTCTTCAGCGTTACGCTGAAGTACGTTGAAGGTACCGCCACCGACGGTCCCTAACCCACAGATGCCTACTTTGACCGGTTTCACTGAAGAACTCCCCATGAAACGGCCGACGCTAGGTCGGCCGTGAAAACAGCCGCACAACTGCGGCTCTCAATTAATGACCCACCGACGGTTCGGCGGGCCATGATCGTCAAAGGCTCAACGATAAATGCTTACTTGGCACCCAGTGCCAGTTTGGCAACTTGCGGCGCCGGCTGGTAGCCCGGAATCACCTGGCCGTCGGCCAAAACGATGGCCGGTGTACCGTTCACACCAATGGACTGGCCCAGGGCGAACTGCTTGGAAACCGGGTTGGCGCATTTGGCCGACTTGATTTCCTTGCCATCGACCATCTTGTCCATGGCCGCTTTCTTGTCGGCCGAGCACCACACCGCCTGCAACTGCTCGTCACCCGGCGAACCCAGGCCCTGGCGCGGGAAGGCAACGTAGCGCACTTCCACGCCCAGCTTGTTCAGCGCCGGGATTTCAGCGTGCAGCTTGTGGCAGTACGGGCACGTGGTGTCGGTGAACACGGTGATGTGGGTCTTGGTTTCGCCAATAGCGGGGTAAACCACGGTTTCAGCCACCGGAATGCCGTTGATCAGCTTGGACACGCCCAGGCGCTCGGCCTTCTCGGTCAGGTTGACCGGCTTGCCGTCCTTGAGCTGGAACAGGTAGCCCTGGACGATGTACTGGCCATCGGCACTGGCGTACAGCACGCGGCTGCCCTTGAGCTTGACTTCGTACAGGCCGGCCATGGGGCTGGCGCTGATGCTTTCGATAGGCGTGTCGAGCGCCAGGTTGGCCAGGCTCTTGCGGATGGTCTGCTCGGCCGCATCATCGGCGAGCGCAAAGGTGGAAACCAACGCAATGGCTGCGGCGGCAATAATCTGGGTCAAGCGCATGGGAACTCCTGAAGGCAGAGGCAGGGACGGGAGCAGAATACTGATCTGGACCACAATGGATGCCGTCCCCTTTGCGAACCGGCAAAGCCTACCACAGTTGGGCGGGAGGGCAGCCCGCGACAGGTAAAATGGGCCATTTCTGACGGTTTTATCCGCGTGGGTGGTGCTTGGCGTGCATGTCCTGCAAACGTGCGCGCGCCACATGGGTGTAGATCTGGGTTGTGGATAAGTCGCTGTGCCCAAGCAGCATTTGCACCACGCGCAAATCCGCGCCGTGGTTGAGCAAGTGGGTGGCGAACGCATGGCGCAGGGTGTGGGGTGACAGCGCCTTGCCGATCCCGGCCACTTTGGCCTGGTGCTTGATGCGGTGCCAGAAGGTCTGGCGGGTCATCTGCTCCCCGCGCAGGCTGGGGAACAGCACGTCGCTGGGGCGCCCACCGAGCAGTTCGTGGCGCGCATCGCGCATGTAGCGCTCGACCCACACAATCGCCTCCTCGCCCATGGGCACCAGCCGCTCCTTGCTGCCCTTGCCCATCACGCGCAACACGCCCTGGCGCAGGTTGACCTGCTCCAGGGTCAGGCTGATCAGTTCGGTCACGCGCAGGCCGCAGGCATACAGAACCTCAAGCATGGCGCGGTCGCGCTGGCCGATGGCCTCGCTCAGGTCCGGGGCCGCGAGCAAGGCATCGACGTCGGCTTCCGACAAGGACTTGGGCAACGGCCTGCCGAGTTGCGGCATGTCGATTTGCAGGGTCGGGTCGACGGCGATGAGTTTTTCCCGCAGCAGGTAGCGATAAAAGCCACGTACACCGGAGAGAAATCGCGCGGTGGAGCGTGGTTTGTAGTTCTGCTCCAGGCGCCAGGCCAGGTGATCGAGGATCAGCTCGCGCCCGGCATTGATCAGTTCAAGATTTTTCTCCTGCAGCCAGCCGTTGAACAGCGCCAGGTCGCTGCGGTACGCCTGGCGTGTGTTGTCCGAGAGGCCTTTTTCTAACCAAAGGGCGTCGAGGAAGCGGTCGATCAGGGGATGGTCAATGGCTGGCATGGGCACTCAAGCGACTTAGCACAAGGCAATACGCGAATTATTTAGTGAACTGTGGCAAGAGCCATTAGTCTTTCATAGCCCGCTAATTCAAGGAACAGGAAGCTTTAATGAACGAACAACAGATTTTGTTGGCTTTTGGCGGCATTGGCGTGGCCGCACTCGGCTGCCAGTGGCTGGCCTGGCGCCTTAAACTGCCAGCGATTCTGTTTCTTCTCCTGAGCGGGATTCTGGCAGGGCCGATACTCGGATGGCTCGACCCGCAGGAAATGTTCGGCCCACTGTTGATGCCGTTGGTGTCCCTGGCCGTGGCGCTGATCCTGTTTGAGGGCAGCCTGACCCTGCACCTGTCGGAATGGAAGGAAATCGGCAGCGTGGTGCATCGCCTGGTCACGGTTGGCGCCCTGTCAACCTGGGCAGTGATCACCCTGGCCACCCACTGGCTGCTGGGTTTTGACTGGATGCTGGCGCTGCTGTTCGGCACCCTGACACTGGTCACCGGCCCGACGGTGATCGTGCCCATGTTGCGTGTGGTACGCCCCAAAGCCTCCATCGCCAATATCCTGCGTTGGGAAGGCATCGTCATCGATCCGATTGGCGCACTGCTGGCGGTAGTGGTGTATAGCTTCATCATCGCCAGCGCATCAGGCGACGGCCTGAGCCACAGCCTGCTGACCTTCGGCGGCGTCATCCTCTGCGGCAGCCTGTTCGGCATCGCCGGTGGCTGGGTGCTGGGGCAGATCATGCGCCGCCAGTGGTTGCCGGAATACCTGCATAACCTGGCGACGCTGGCCGGTGTACTGGGCATCTTCATCGCCTCCAACCAGGTGATGCATGAGTCCGGCCTGCTGGCGGTCACGCTGATGGGCATGTGGATGGCGAACATGAAAGGCGTGGATGTACGGCACATCCTGCACTTCAAGGAAAACCTCAGTGTGTTGCTGATTTCCGGGCTGTTCATTCTGCTGGCGGCACGCCTGGACCTGAACGCCATGATCGCCCTGGGCCCGTTTGTGTTGATCCTGCTGTTGATCATCCAATTCATTGCTCGCCCGTTGAACGTGGCGCTTTCGACCTTTGGCTCCGGGCTGAACTGGCGCGAGCGCGCGCTGCTGGCCTGGATCGCCCCACGGGGCATTGTGGCGGCGGCGGTGTCAGCGATCTTTGCGATCCGCCTGGATGAGGCCGGCCACGAAGGTGCGTTGTTGCTGGTGCCGCTGACCTTCGCAGTGATCATCGGCACCGTGGTGCTGCAAAGCGCTACGGCACGCCCCTTGGCCCGCCTGCTCAAAGTCGCTGAGCCGGCACCCAGCGGCTTCCTGATCGTGGGTGCGAACGGCCCGGCGCGGGCGCTCGGCAAGGCGTTGCAGCAGTTGGGCAGCCGCGTACTGCTGACCGACTCAAGCTGGGAAAACATCCGCGCCAGTCGTATGGAAGGCTTGCCTACGTACTTCGGTAACCCGGCCTCCCAGCATGCCGAGTCCCATCTGGACCTGGTCGGCCTGGGGCATCTGCTCGCGCTCTCGCCTTCTGGCGAACTGAATGCCTTGGCCACCATGCGTTTTCGCCATGATTTCGGCCATCGCCTGTTCGCCCTGGCCAGCAGCCAGGAAAACCGTCGCACCGACAAGCACAAGGCCAGCCATGAACACCGCGGACACTTGCTGGGCAGCCAACCCTTGAGCTACACCAAATTGGCCAGCCTGCTGGGCCAAGGCGCCGAGTTGTACAGCACCAGCCTCACCGACGGCTTTGGGTGGGAGCAGTACCAGGCGTTGCACGGCGAGCGCGCCACCTTGCTGTTTGCCAGGGACACCAGCGGCTGGGTACACGTGGTCTCGCCCGAGAGCAACTTGAAGCCTGTAGCGGGCTGGACCTTGCTGGCGGTCATTCAACCGCAGGCCAGCACCGCCGAGTAATCAGTCAACAAAGCCTGGCAGTACCGGGACAGGGCGTTTATCTGCGTCAATCGCGACGAAGCTGAACACGCCCTGGATCGCTTTTTCACGGCCATCAGCGCTCATGCTCTCGACGAACACTTCAACCTCGACCTTGAGGCTGGTGTTGCCAACCTTAATCACCCGACCGATCAGCTCAACGATAGAGCCAGCCGGGATCGCGTGGTTGAAGTCGATACGGTCAGTGGAGACCGTCACCAAAGGTAAGCGGCAGAAACGCGTGGCGGTGATGAACGACACTTCGTCCATCCATGCCAGGGCGGTGCCGCCGAACAGGGTGTTGTGGTGGTTAGTGGTGGGCGGGAACACGGCCTTGGTCACGTGAGTGACCGACAGATCGGTGCGGCGCTGGATTTCTTCGAGGCGGGTGGTCATGGTCAATACCAACAGATAGGCAAATTTCAGGCACAAAAAAGCAGCCCGTAGGCTGCTTTTTTCTGCATCGGGAAGCTGGACTTAAGCCAGTTTTTCCTTGATGCGAGCTGCTTTACCGGACAGGTCACGCAGGTAGTACAGCTTGGCTTTACGTACGTCACCGCGACGCTTAACGGCCATGCTGTCGATTTGCGGGCTGTAGGTCTGGAAAGTACGCTCTACGCCAACACCGTTGGAGATTTTACGAACAGTGAAAGCACTGTTCACACCACGGTTACGCTTGGCGATTACCACGCCTTCGAACGCTTGCAGACGCGAACGGTCGCCTTCCTTCACTTTCACCTGAACGACAATGGTGTCGCCCGGGGCAAAGGTAGGGATCTCTTTGGTCATCTGCTCTGCTTCGAGTGCAAGGATGATTTTGTTAGTCATGCTGTGCTCCTAAGGTAAGTCAATGGACCTACCATCGATACGTTGTTAACTATCGTCCCGCGCGAGGATGTATTCCTCGAGCAGCTTCTTCTCTTCTCCAGAAAGCGAGCGGCTTTCCAGAAGATCGGCGCGTCGTTCATAGGTCCGACCAAGGGACTGCTGTAAACGCCAACGCCGGATGTGTGCGTGATTGCCACTTAGCAATACGTCGGGAACACGCTGATCCACATACACCTCCGGACGGGTGTAGTGCGGGCAATCCAGCAAACCATCCGTGAAGGAATCTTCCTCCGCGGAGTCCGCATGCCCTAAAGCTCCGGGCAGCAGTCGTGTAACCGCATCTATCAGGACCATCGCCGGCAGCTCGCCGCCAGACAGGACATAGTCCCCAATCGACCACTCTTCATCGACATGAGCTTCAATAAAACGCTCGTCAATGCCTTCATAGCGACCGGCAATCAGGATCAAACTTTCCTCATTCGCCAGTTCGCGTACCGCCGCCTGTTTCAGCTGACGGCCTTGAGGGGACAGGTAAATTACCTTCGCCTTCTCCCCGGCGGCTGCCTTGGCCTGAACCAACGCATCTTCCAGGGGCTTGATCTTCATCACCATGCCCGGGCCACCGCCAAATGGGCGATCGTCCACAGTGTGATGTCGATCCGTCGTGTAGTCTCGCGGGTTCCAACAGGTGAGCTGCAACAGCCCCTGTTTCACCGCCCGACTGGTGATGCCGTACTCGCTGATGGCGGAAAACATCTCGGGAAACAAACTGATCACTTCAATGCGCAAATTAGCCACGCTTAGAAGTCCGCGTCCCATTCCACCTTCATCTCGCCCGCTGCCAGGTCGACGGCCAACACGCATTGCTCGGTATAGGGCAACAGGCGTTCACGGTCATCCAGGCTGCCAGCGCAAGGCTTGACCACCATTACATCATTGGCGCCGGTTTCCAGAAGATGATCGATTTTCCCCAGCAATTGCCCGAGTTGATCAATAACCTTCAGACCTTCCAGCTGGTACCAGTAGTACTCGCCGTCGGTCAATTCAGGGAACAGGTTGCGCGGCACGCAGATCTCATAACCGGCCAGAAGACGAGCTTCTTCACGGTCATCAAGACCCTTGAGCTTTGCGACCAGGAACTTGTCGCTCCCGCGTCCACTGACCAGCTCAACCTGCTTCACACTCCCTTCGCGCTTGAGCGTCCAGGTTTTGTACTGCAACAGGTTTTCAGTCGGATCAGTAAAGGAATACACCTTCACTTCGCCGCGAACGCCATGAACAGAGTAAATCTTGCCGATAACGATCAAATCATCAGCAACAGCTGGCGTCGCGTTCATATTGCTCAGGCTGCGGCCTTAGCCGAGTCCTTCAACAGTTTTGCAACGCGCTCGGATGGCTGTGCGCCAACGCTCAGCCAGTAGGCTACGCGCTCTTGGTTCACGGACAGACGAACTTCTTGACCACGAGCAACAGGGTTGAAGAAACCAACCTGTTCCTTGTGCGAACCGTCACGCGGGTTGCGGCTGTCGGTTACGGTCAAGTGGTAAAACGGGCGCTTTTTGGAGCCGCCAAGGGCAAGACGGATTGTTAGCATGTGAACATCGTTCCTGTAGTCGGTGCTGCAAATCTAAATGCACAGCGGGCATAGGTGCCCGAAAGGCCGCATATTCTAAGGAATATCCGGACTTTTGCAAATGTCTTTTTCTGGCGCCTATCAGCGTGCCATTCAGATCTGCTATAGAGCCGTCGGTTAAAACGGCGAGTCAGCGCCCGCCAACGGCGGGTTTGCTGGAGATCCCACATCCCTGTGGGGCTGAGCGCAAGCAAGGCTTGCGCTCGAATACTTTACATTTTCGGCATGCCGCCGCCGGGCAACATACCGCCCATGCCGCGCATCATCTTGGCCATACCGCCCTTGGCGGAGAATTTCTTCATCATCTTCTGCATCTGCTTGTGCTGCTTGATCAAGCGACCGATGTCCTGCACCTGGGTGCCGGAGCCCATGGCGATCCGGCGTTTGCGCGAACCACTGATCAGCTCAGGGTCGCGGCGCTCGGCCGGGGTCATGGAGTTGATGATGGCTTCCATCTGCTTGAACTGCTTCTCTGCCGCACCCTGGGCGTTGCCCATTTGCGCCAGGTTCACACCGCCGATGTTGGGCAGCTTGTCCATCAGGCCGCCGAGGCCGCCCATGTTCTTCATCTGTTGCAGCTGGTCGCGGAAGTCTTCGAGGTCGAAGCCCTTGCCCTTCTTCAGCTTCTTGGCCAGTTTGTCGGCCTTGTCCTTGTCGAGCGTGGCTTCGGCCTGCTCGATCAGGCTGAGTACGTCACCCATGCCGAGAATGCGCGAGGCGATACGCTCAGGGTGGAACGGCTCGAGCGCTTCGCTCTTCTCGCCCATACCGATGAACTTGATCGGCTTGCCAGTAATGGCACGTACCGACAGCGCGGCACCGCCACGGGCGTCGCCGTCGACCTTGGTGAGGATCACGCCGGTCAGCGGCAGTGCGTCACCAAAGGCCTTGGCGGTGTTGGCCGCATCCTGGCCGGTCATGGCGTCGACCACGAACAGGGTCTCGACCGGGTTGATCGCGGCATGCAGCGCCTTGATCTCGCCCATCATCTCTTCGTCGATGTGCAGGCGACCGGCGGTATCGACGATAACCACGTCGATGAACTTCAGCTTGGCTTCTTTAATAGCGGCGTTGGCGATGTCGACCGGCTTCTGGCTCAGGTCGGACGGGAAGAAGGTCACGCCCACTTCGCCCGCGAGCATTTCTAACTGCTTGATGGCCGCCGGACGGTACACGTCGGCCGACACCACCATCACGGATTTCTTCTTGCGCTCTTTAAGGAAGCGCGCCAGTTTGCCGGCGGTGGTGGTTTTACCCGCACCTTGCAGGCCCGCCATCAGCACGACGGCTGGCGGCACGGCGCTGAGGTTCAGATCTTCGTTGGCCGCGCCCATCAGGCTTTCGAGTTCGGCCTGGACGATCTTCACAAAGGCCTGGCCCGGGGTCAGGCTGCGGGACACTTCGGTGCCGACCGCACGTTCCTTGACCGAGTTGACGAAGTCCTTCACCACCGGCAAAGCCACGTCGGCTTCCAGCAACGCCATGCGCACTTCACGCAGGGTGTCTTTAATATTGTCCTCGGTCAGCTTGGCCTTGCCGGTAACGTGGCGCAGCGTCTGCGAGAGACGGTCAGTCAAGTTTTCAAACATGCGCGATCCTTTCAGGCCCTACTCATCGAAATGCAGGTAGACCGAGGTAATGGCGGCCCAGGCTGGGGGAAAGCGCTATTAAAAACAGCGTTCGCCGAGCCTGCGGCGTGGGCAGGTCGCGGATTATAGCGAAGACTGCGCCCATGCACACCCGCTGTCTGGCGCGGGAGTCTTTCGTGCAACGCAGGTGTGTGCCAAACTCAACGCCTTTCGGGCTTGCCTACCAGGATTTATGCTCCCTTTGTCACCCAGTTTGCTACCCAGCCTCGCCGCCGCCATTTTGTATGCCGCTGCGACCCTCTATCAGGGCACTCGTCTGGCCCAAGGCGCCAAAGCGGACAAACGTCTGCTCGTCGGCCTTGGCGTGCTGGCCCTGCTGGCCCATGCCGCCAGCCTGTTCACCCACCTGATGACCCCGGTTGGCCTGGGCCTGGACTTTTTCAGCGCCGCCAGCCTGATCGCCGCGGCCGTCATCGCGCTGACGCTGCTGGCCTGCTACCGGATTCCGGTGGAGAACCTGCTGGTGCTGCTATTCCCCCTGGGAATGCTCACGGTGCTGCTGGCGCAGTTCACCCCCACCGGCACCGTACAGGTGATCGACGAGGAGCCGGGCATCCTCGCCCACATCCTGCTGTCGATCCTTGCCTACGGCATGTTCACCATCGCGGTGTTCCAGGCCCTGCTCCTGCTGCTGCAGGATCACCAGCTCAAGCACAAGCACCCCTCCGGGCTGATCAAGAACTTCCCGCCGCTGCAAACCATGGAAAGCCTGCTGTTCGGGTTCCTGTGGGCCGGCTGGACTCTGCTGTCGCTGTCGCTGATCTCCGGCTGGCTGTTCGTCGAGAACCTGTTTGCCCAACACCTGGTGCATAAAACCTTGCTGGCGTGCCTGGCGTGGGTGGTGTTCAGCGTGCTGCTGTGGGGGCGCAACCGCCTCGGCTGGCGGGGGCACAAGGCCATCCGCTGGACCCTGGCCGGTTTCTGCCTGTTGATGCTGGCCTATTTCGGCAGCAAGCTGGTTCGCGAATACATCCTGCATATCTGACGAGCAGTGATCATGGACAACTTGCCCTTAGGGCCGATGCTCGCTGTAATTGCCCTGCTTATTCTATGGGCAGCACTGTTTACCGCCATCGAAGCCGCACAACAGCATCTGTTGGCCCTGCGCCCCGGCACCCGCCAGGGCGACAAGGCGGCCGCACGCCTGAGCTTCCCGCGCCATAGCCTGATCCTGTGCAACAGCCTGTGCCGCGCCGCCGTGGTGATTCTCTGCACCCTGCTGGCGATCTATGCCTGGGCAGAGAACGGGCCCTGGCTGGGCTGGCTGATTTCCTGCGCAGGGCTGCTGGTGCTGGCCGACTACCTGCCTCGCACCCTGGCCACCCGTCACCCGCAAGCAGTGCTGGGCTTTGGCAATACATTGCTGGGCGTGCCGCTGAAAATCCTCTACCCCCTGGCCTGGCTGCTCAATGGCATCAGCCTGCTGTTATTGCGCCCGTTTGCACGCAAATCCGGCGTGGTGAAAAACAGCGACGAGCCCCTGCCCGACCATGATGACGACCCAGAGCCCGACACCGACGCCGACCGCACTCCCGGCCTGCCCGGTATCCATGCCCTGGACAACATCACGGTCAACGACATTCTGGTGCCGCGCAGCGAAGTGGACGGCATCAACCTCGATGAGCCGATAGAGGACATTATCGAACAGTTGCGCACCTCACCACGCACCCGTTTGCCGGTGTTCCACAGCGACATCAACCAGGTGCAGGCCGTGCTCAATACCCGGCAGGTCCAACACCTGCTGCCTGACGCCAGCCTGACCAAAGAGGCCCTGCTCGCCGCCTGCCACGAGCCTTACTTCGTGCCGGAAAGCACGCCGTTGCAGCTGCAACTGCTGAACTTCCACAAGCAGCAGCGGCGCCTGGGCATGGTGGTGGACGAGTACGGTGAAGTGTTGGGCATCGTCACCCTGGAAGATATTCTGGAAGAGATCGTCGGCGAATTCGAAAGCGATCAGGCTGTGGATAACCCGCATATCGAAGCCCAGCCCGATGGTCGCTACATCATCGATGGCGCCGCCTCGATCCGCGAACTGAACAAAAGCCTGGGCTGGCACCTGCCCAGCGACGGTCCCAAGACCCTCAACGGCCTGGTGACCGAGGCGCTGGAGACCATCCCCGATTGCGCGGTGTGCCTGAAAGTCGGCCGTTATCGCCTGGAAATCCTCGAGACCGAGGACAACCGGGTGAGCAAGGTGTTGATCTGGCATACCAGCCATGTGCCGGTGGCCGCCTGACCTCAGCAGGCTCAACCCGGTCAATGTGGGAGCTGGCTTGCCTGCGATGCAGGCGACTCGGTCCTTCAATTGAACCGAGGTGATGCTATCGCAGGCAAGCCAGCTCCCACATTGATCCAGTTCCAGGCCATAGATCCTCACCAGCCCCTTGTTGGATCCTTAGCCCCCTTCCTATAATCCCTGCGGCTTACCCAAGCCCCGCCCGACCGCGTGCTACCCGCACCCAGCGTGTCCTGGCACCGCCTTACCATGTCCGACCGGTGTTTGCTCCCATCCCGAGCCGCCCCGCGCACAGCCCTGATCCATGGGTGTTCGACCAATAATAATCCGCGTCCAAACGCGCAATAACCGTCAGGGATAACGTCATGAGCACCACCTATCAAGAGGCCACGAGCGCCGCCCCAGCCAACTCGACCGCCCGCGTCGCCACGGCGAGCATCGTCGGCACCGCCATTGAGTTCTACGATTTCTACATCTACGCCACGGCTGCCGCTCTGGTGATCGGCCCGGTGTTTTTCCCACAGACCTCCGGCACCGCGCAGATGCTGGCCTCGTTCCTGACCTTCGGCATCGCCTTTATCGCCCGCCCGTTGGGGTCGGCGTTGTTCGGCCACTTCGGCGACCGTATCGGCCGCAAATCCACCCTGGTGGCTTCGCTGCTATTGATGGGGGTATGTACCACCTTGATCGGCTTGCTGCCGGGCTACGACAGCATCGGTGCCTGGGCGCCGATTCTCTTGTGTGTTTTGCGCTTCGGCCAAGGCCTGGGCCTGGGCGGGGAATGGGGCGGTGCGGCCTTACTGGCAACCGAGAACGCGCCCAAGGGCAAACGCGCCTGGTTCGGCATGTTCCCGCAGTTGGGCCCGTCGATAGGCTTCCTGGCGGCCAACGGTTTGTTCCTGATTTTGGCCATGAGCCTGAATGACGAGCAATTTCGCAGCTGGGGCTGGCGCATTCCGTTCATCCTCAGCGCCGCGCTGGTGATGGTGGGCCTGTATGCGCGCCTCAAACTGCATGAGACGCCGGTATTCGCCAATGCCGTGGCCAAGGAAAAACCGGTGAAAGTGCCGCTGGTGGAGCTGTTCAGCCAGCATTGGCTGCCGGTACTGCTGGGCGCCGCGTCGATGGTGGTGTGCTACGCGCTGTTCTATATCACCACGGCGTTTTCGTTGAGCTACGGCGTTTCCACCCTGGGCTACAGCCGTGAAACCTTCCTCGGCCTGCTGTGCTTTGCGGTGCTATTCATGGGGCTGGCGACACCATTGGCCGCCTTGGCCAGTGATCGCTACGGGCGCAAGCCGGTGTTGATCGTCGGTGCGGTCCTGGCGATTCTGTCGGGCTTTACCATGGAGCCGCTGCTGACCCATGGCTCCACCTGGGCCGTGGCGCTGTTTTTGGCCCTGGAGCTGTTTTTGATGGGCGTGACGTTCGCACCGATGGGCGCCCTGCTGCCGGAATTGTTCCCGACCCGCGTGCGTTATACCGGTGCATCGGCGGCGTATAACCTGGGCGGGATCGTGGGGGCCTCGGCGGCGCCGTTCTTCGCGACCAAGCTGGTGGCGATGGGCGGGCTGAGTTATGTCGGGGGGTATGTGTCGGCGGCAGCGTTGCTGAGTTTGATTGCAGTGCTGTGCCTGAAAGAGACGCGGGATAACGACTTGAACAAGGTTGCCTGACCCCATGCTCGTTCCCACGCTCTGCGTGGGAATGCAGTTAGGGACGCTCTGCGTCCCCAAGCGCGACGCAGAGCGTCACAAGAGGCATTCCCACGCAAAGCGTGGGAACGAGCGTGGCGGCTTAGAGCTCTACAACAACTGCTTGGGAAGCACGGGTCGCCTTGGCACGAGCCGCTTCAATCGACTCGTCCCGCGCCAGTGCCACGCCCATGCGGCGCTGGCCGTTCACTTCAGGTTTGCCAAACAGACGCAACGCTGTATCCGGCTCGCTCAGCGCGGCGCCAAGGTTGGCGAATGCGGTCTGGGTGGACTGCCCTTCCACCAGAATCACCGCCGACGCCGAAGGGCCGAACTGGCGGATCAACGGGATCGGCAGGCCGAGAATGGCGCGTGCGTGCAGGGCAAACTGCGACAGATCCTGGGAAATCAGGGTCACCAGGCCAGTGTCATGGGGGCGCGGCGACACTTCGCTGAACCACACCTGATCGCCCTTGATGAACAATTCCACACCAAACAGACCACGACCGCCCAAGGCTTCGGTTACCGCCTTGGCAACGCGCTCGGATTCTGCCAAGGCAACCGGGCTCATAGCCTGTGGCTGCCAGGACTCTTGGTAATCGCCCTTCTCCTGGCGATGCCCCACCGGCGCGCAGAAAGTAGTACCACCGATGTGGCGCACGGTCAGCAGGGTGATTTCGTAGTCGAAATCGATAAAGCCTTCGATGATCACCCGGCCCTTGCCGGCACGCCCGCCCTCTTGAGCGTAGTCCCAGGCTTTCTGCACGTCGTCGGCGCTGCGCAACAGGCTCTGGCCCTTGCCCGACGAACTCATCACCGGCTTGACCACGCACGGAAAGCCCAGGTCCTGGACGGCCTTGCTGTAGTCTTCGAAGGTATCGGCGAAGTGGTACGGCGAGGTCGGCAGGTCCAGCTCTTCGGCGGCCAGGCGACGGATGCCTTCACGGTTCATGGTCAGCGACGTGGCGCGGGCGGTGGGGATCACGGTGAAACCTTCGGCCTCCAGCTCGACCAATGTCGCGGTGGCGATGGCTTCGATTTCCGGCACGATGAAATGCGGCTTCTCCGCCTCGATCACCGCACGCAATGCAGCACCGTCGAGCATGTTGATCACATGGCTACGGTGCGCCACCTGCATGGCCGGCGCATTGGCGTAGCGATCCACGGCAATCACTTCAACGCCCAGGCGCTGCAGTTCGATTACCACTTCCTTGCCCAGCTCACCGCAGCCACACAGCAAAACGCGGGTCGCGGTTGGCGACAATGGAGTTCCGATTCGGGTCATCTCAGGTCCTCAGGGGAGCGGATCATGGGGGAGAAAGGCCGGCATTTTACATGAACTGCAAAAATTGGCCTCAGTTGGCGACAGCCCGCCGGCGGATGCGCCAGGCCATGATCAGCCAGACCACGGTGACCCCGGCGAATTTGGACACCAACGCCGTGCCCGCCACCGCCGGCGTCAGTGCGCCGATCAGGCCGAAAAAGATAAAGGTATCGAGGGGAATGCTCAGCGCCGAACTTATCCACAGGCGGTCATGCAGCGGGCGCTTGGTGATGCTGAACACCAGCCAGTCGATGCACTCGGACACCGCAAACGCCGTGGCACTGGCCAGGGCGATGGACGGGTCGGAGGTGATATAGGACAGCACCAGCGCCGCCAGCATGGCGATGATTGCGCCATGGCCGAAGCGGGTTTGCACCATGTCGCGCAGGATAAATACCAGGCCGCCCCAGGCGGACCAGATAACGTCCAGGTGCGGGGCGGTGGAGAAGGCGAAGTTGATCAGCACGACGCTGCTGATGTAGGCGATCAGGAAAAACATGGAGGATGGACCTGTGGGCAATGCCGCACAGGGTACACAATTACAAGGATGTCGTCTGGCAGGGCCTCATCGCAGGCAAGCCAGCTCCCACATTTGACGGTATTCACACATCAAGGGTGGGAGATGGCGGCCTGTCAGGCGCCGGATTTCCCAGGGGTCATCCACATCATCCCGCTCGCCACCGCCCGCTCATGGCACAACCCCAGCACCACCCGGCGCTCGGCGTTGTCCATGCGGCTCCAGCGCGTGATTTCATCCACATTGCGCTGGCAGCCGGTGCAGATATCGTCATCATCCAGTGCGCAAATGCTCACGCAGGGCGAGGCGACCGGTCGTTCAATTGTGCTCATTCCTGCTGCTCAGCCAGGTCACGGGCATAACGCTGCGCGTTATGCACATAGTGCGCGGCGCTGGCTTCGAGCATGCGCTTTTGCGCCTCGGTCAGCTCACGCACCACTTTGCCTGGCGAGCCCATGACCAGCGAGCCATCGGGGATTTCCTTGCCTTCGCCGATCAGCGAGTTAGCGCCAATGATGCAGTGCTTGCCGATCTTGGCGCCGTTGAGGATCACCGCGTTGATACCAATCAGGCTGTAGTCGTCGACGGTGCAGCCGTGCAGCATGGCGTTATGGCCAATGGTCACGCCAGTGCCCAGGGTCAGCGGGTAGCCCATGTCGGTGTGCATCACGCTGCCGTCCTGCACGTTGCTGTTCTTGCCGATCAGGATCAGCTCGTTATCGCCACGCAATACCGCGTTGAACCAGACGTTGGCGCCCTCCTCCAGCTTGACCTTGCCCACCAGGGTGGCATTGGGTGCCACCCAGCTGTGGGGGTGCATCTCGACGCGGGCGTCGCCCAGGCGGTACTTCATGGTTTTTCCTCACGGCTTGCCATTTAAACGATGGCTTATAGATTGATGAAGCTCTTGGGTGGCTGGTGCAGGCTGATCTTGGCATCGTCATAGAGCAGGTTGATCAGCTCGACAATCATGATTGCCGTCAGCCCCCAGATTTTGTATTCGCCGAACCGGTAGCTGGGCACATACCAACTGCGGCCCTGGTAATCAATGCGGTGGGTATGTTCGCGTGGGTCCTGTCGGAAAAAGTCCAAAGGCACGCTGAAAACGGCGGCAATCTCGGCGTCGTTGGCCAGGTATTCGACGTAATCGGGGACCACGCCCACATAGGGCGTTACGCGGATGCCGTGCAGGGAAATCAGCGGGCTCAACGGGCCAATGACTTCAACCAGCCCCGGCGGCAGGCCGATTTCTTCTTCGGCTTCGCGCAAAGCGGTAAAGATCAGGTCCGGGTCTTCGGGGTCGCGGCGCCCGCCGGGAAAGGCCACTTCGCCACCGTGGGTCGACAGCCCGCTGGCGCGCAGGGTCAGGATCAGCTCGGGTTCGTCACTGCGGGTAATCGGCACCAGCACCGCCGCCTCGGGGAAACGCCCGTCGGTTTCCAGGGTATGGGGGGTGTGATTGCTTACCCGGCGAAGTAGCTCGTCCAGCATGAGTCATCTCGGTCTGTTGGCTACCTTGCATCATGCACCAAAGCGTGCGAGCGCCCAACCCCAAAACCGCAGAGCTGTCGCTAAACGACAACTTGCAGGAACGCCCGGCACCAAGCCAAGATGTGCCCATTCTCCAGGAACCCCAGCATGAATTTCTGCAGCCAGTGCGGCAAACCGGTGACCCAACGTATTCCCGAAGGCGACGCGCGCCTGCGTTATGTATGCGATCACTGCTCGACCATTCATTACCAGAACCCCAATATCGTCGCCGGTACCGTGCCGGTGTGGGGCGACCAAGTGCTGCTGTGCCGCCGCGCCATCGAGCCACGCCTGGGTTACTGGACCCTGCCCGCCGGCTTTATGGAAAATGGCGAGACCGTCGAACAGGCCGCCATGCGTGAAACCCTGGAAGAAGCCTGCGCCCGGGTGCGCAACTTAAGCATCTATACCCTGATCAATGTGCCGCACATCAGTCAGGTGCATATCTTCTACCGCGCCGAATTGATCGATCTGGACTTCGCCGCTGGCCAGGAGAGCCTGGAAGTGAGGCTGTTCGACGAAGCCGATATCCCTTGGTCCGAGCTGGCTTTCCGCACGGTCGGGCGTACCTTAGAATGCTTCTTCGCTGACCGTCGCCAACAGGCGTACCCGGTACGTAGCGAATCTGTGCCACCGCTGTCCAAGCCCGCCCAATAACAAGCCGGCCAATGTCGCGAAAGGGATACCGTTTCAATGCGTTGGTTGCTTGCTCTGATCTGCCTGTCGTTCGCCACGCTGTCCCCGGCCTCCACGGTGCAAACCCTTGGCGGTAAAACGGTCGAGAAAGTCCTGGTACTCAAGTCCGCCCACCAGCTGCAGTTGATCAACGACGGCAAGCCGTTCAAGACCTATCGCATTTCCCTGGGCAAGAACCCCAAGGGCCACAAGCTGATCGAAGGCGACCGCCGCACGCCCGAAGGCCTCTACTGGCTCGACTGGCGCAAGACCAGCGACCGCTTCAACCTGGCCATGCACATTTCCTACCCGAACATCAGCGACGCCGCCCGCGCACGCCGCGAAGGCGTGAAGCCGGGCAGCATGATCATGATCCATGGCACCCCCGACACCGAAGACTACCCGGAACAGTGGTTTCACACCCTGGACTGGACCGACGGCTGCATCGGCATGCGCAACGTGGATATGCGCGAAGTGTGGAACCTGGTCAAAGACGGCACCCTCATCGAGATTCGGCCGTAATCCCACGCCGTTCGTAAAATAATTCGAAAATAATTCCTGCCCCAGGCAGCGCTTGCCGGTGAATACCAGTTCACCGCGCGGGACCCTGCACTTATGCGCGCCACAAAGACCTCTCTAATACCACTTGATACCAAGCCCCATTAAAGCGCCTTGAAACCGGGATTCGCACCGTTTTGGTAGCATTGACATGGTATTTAAGTGGTATTAGTTTTCGGCCATTACCGGGCGACAACACTCCAATAACGCATCGGAAACCTGACAGATGAACCCCATCCTGGCCCTGCGCCCCGACGACAAGCAATCCACGCCGCTGTACCTGCAACTGGCCCGCAGCCTTGAAGCAGCGATCCATGCCGGCCAGTGGAAATCGGAACAGGCCCTGCCTTCGGAACGCGCCCTCAGCGAGCAGTTGAGCATCTCGCGGGTCACCGCTCGTAAAGCGCTGGAAGTGTTGCTGGCTCAAGGCCTGATCCGTCGCAGCCAAGGCTCCGGCACCTTTATCACGCCGCGCCTGGAACAACCCTTGTCGCGCCTGTCGGGGTTCAGCGAAATGCTGCGGCTCAAGGGTTTTGTGCCCACATCCCAGTGGCTGGAACGCGACATCACCCCGCCGACCCATGAAGAACTGATCCGCCTGGGCCTGTCGCCCACCGACAAAGTGGCGCGCCTCAAGCGCCTGCGCAAAGCCGATGACACGGTGATGGCGATTGAAATGACTGCCATGCCAGCGTCGGTGTTGCCCCACCCCCAGGCCATCGGCAATTCGTTGTACGAATACCTGGAAAGCATCGGCAAGCCCATCGTGCGCGCCTTGCAGCATATCCAGGCGATCAATGCCTCGGATGAGTTTGCCGCGCTGGTGGGCATCGCCCCCGGCACCGCCATGCTGCTGATGACCCGCGTGGGCTACACCGCCGACAACACGCCGATTGAGATCACCGACACCTACTGCCGCAACGACTACTACGACTTTGTCGCAGAGCTGCGCCGCCATGATTATTCCGCCGAATTGCGAACTTAGAGAACTGCCCATGACTGAAGACAATATCCTCACGCCCAGCGGCTGGATGCGCGGTCGCCTGGTGCATGAGCACGGCAAGGTTGTCGCCATTGACAGCACGCCGTGCGACCCGGCCGACAACGACCTGCCCTACCTGCTGCCGGGCTTTATCGACCTGCATGTGCATGGCGGTGGCGGCGCGGACATCATGGAAGGTGCGGGCGCCTTCGAGACCATTACCCGTACCCACGTGCGTTTTGGCACCACCTCGCTGCTGGCCACCACCATGACGGCGCCGGTGGAAGAAATCTCCCGGGTACTCGGTGAGCTCGGCACGTTCTGCGAACAGCGGCCAGCCGGCAGCGCCCGCGTACTCGGCGTGCACCTGGAAGGCCCCTACATCAATCCGGGAAAACTCGGCGCCCAACCCAACTTCGCCCACACCGCGTTGATGCAGGAAGTGGAAGCCTACCTGCGCCTGGCGCCGATCCGGGTGATCACCATCGCCCCGGAAATCGCCGGCCACGACGCTCTGATCCGCGCCCTCAGCGAACGCGGCGTGCGCATGCAGATCGGCCACACCCTGGGCAGCTATGAAGAAGGCGTTGCCGCCCTGGCCGCTGGCGCCACCAGCTTCACCCACTTGTACAACGCCATGAGCCCGCTGCATCACCGCGAACCCGGCATCGTCGGCGCCGCGCTGGCCCACGCCCAGTACGCCGAGCTGATCCCGGACTTGCTCCACGTGCACCCCGGCGCCATGCGCGTGGCGTTGCGCTCGATCCCCTGCCTGTACTGCGTCACCGACTCCACCGCCGCCGCCGGTATGCCCGATGGCGAATACAAGCTGGGCAGCCACACCGTGACCAAATGCCTGGGCGGCGTGCGCCTGGCCGACGGCACCCTGGCCGGCAGCACCCTGACCATGGATCAGGCGCTGCGCAACCTGGTGAAAATCGGCCTGCCAATCAGTGAAGCCTCACAACGCCTGTCGCAATTTCCTGCGGACTACCTGGGCCTGGAAGAACGCGGCCGCCTGCAACCCGGCAGCTTTGCCGACTGCGTGCGCCTGGACCGCTCCCTGACACTCACCGACGTAATGGTCGAAGGAGACACCATTGACTTCAAAAATGCTTGAAGAGGCCCTGGCCTCCTGCGACGCCGTCGCGGCCCAACTGCAACGCCTGAATCCCATGCTGGAAGAAGTCGCCGGGCGCCTGCGCCGCCAGCCACCGCAAGTGGCGATGACCATCGCTCGCGGCAGCTCCGACCACGCCGCCAGTTACTTCGCTTACCTGGCCATGCAGCACGCGGGCATTCCCGTGGCGTCGCTGCCGATGTCGGTGGTGACCCTGTTGCAGGCGCCGATGAAAGTCAGCGGCCAGGTAGCGTTTGGTTTCTCCCAATCGGGGCAGAGCCCGGATCTGGTCAATAGCCTGCGCCTGTTACGCAAACGTGGCGCCTTGAGCATCTCGCTGGTCAACGCCGAAGACTCGCCACTGGAAGCCGCGTGCGAATTCCATGTGCCGCTGTGCGCCGGGCCGGAACTCAGCGTGGCCGCCACCAAAAGTTTTATCGCCACCCTCAGCGCCAGTGCGCAACTGATCGGCCACTGGAATCAGGAAGCCGACTTGCTGCAAGCCTGTCAGGCCTTGCCCGATGGCCTGCGTGACGCCGCCACACAGGATTGGCGCACGGCCATCGACGCCCTTAAAGGCAGCCAGCGCTTGATGGTCATCGGCCGAGGCGCCGGGTTTGCCATCGCCCAGGAAGCCGCGCTCAAGCTCAAGGAAACCTCGGCGATCCAGGCCGAAGCCTTCAGCAGCGCCGAAGTGCGCCACGGGCCGATGGCGCTGATCGACGAGAACTACCCCCTGCTGGTGTTCGCCCCACGCGGCGCCGAGCAGGCCGGCCTGTTGAGCCTGGCCGCCGATATGCGCCAACGCGGTGCCCGCGTGCTGCTGGCTGCGCCGGATGACATCGCCGAACGCGACCTGACCCTGAGCCGCGCTGAACACCCAAGCCTGGACCCGATCCTGGCGATCCAGAGTTTCTACGTGATGGCCGCAGGCCTTGCCGAGGCGCGAGGTATGGACCCGGACCAGCCGCGTCACCTGAGCAAAGTCACCCGCACGCACTAAAGCGGCGTTTTCCTGATGAGTACCGTGCCCATGCCCAACAACAATAATCCATTGACCCTTAGCGCCCCCTTGAGTGGGCCGGTGCTGGCCCTGAACCGCGTCCCCGACGAAGTGTTCGCCAGCGGCGCCATGGGCGACGGTCTCGCTATCGACCCGCTGAACGATTGCCTGCAGGCGCCCTGCGACGGCGTGATCATCCATGTCGCCCGCACCGGGCATGCGCTGACCATCCGCACCGACAACGGTGCCGAAGTGCTGATGCACGTGGGCATCGACACCGTGGAGCTCAATGGCGAAGGCTTTGCCTTGCTGGTGAAGGAAGGCGCACGGGTGAGCGAGGGCCAGCCGTTGGTGCAGTTTGATCTGGATCGTATTGCGCGCCAGTGCAAGAGCTTGGTGAGCCTGATCATCCTCACCAACAGCGACCGTTTTGCGCTGACGCCTCTGGCAGTGAAAAGCGTCAAGGCCGGTGAACCGCTGATGCAATTTGCCCCGCGTTCGGGCACCGCCGTGCAGGCAGCTGCGGATAACTCCAGCGCCGAAGCCAGCGCCAGCGTGCACATCACTCACCGTGGCGGCTTGCATGCGCGCCCTGCCGCACTGGTGCGCAAGACGGCGCAAGGTTTCAGCAGTCAATCGCAGCTGCACATCGGTGATAAATCAGCGGCGTGCGACAGCCTGATCGGCCTGATGGGGCTGGGTATTGGCGAAGGCGACGAGGTGCGGGTGACCTGCCGTGGCACCGATTGCGAAGCCGCGTTGCAGGCGCTGGTCGCCGCGCTGTCTGTGGTGGTGCACGAAGAACATCAGGCGCCGGTCGTGGCCACGCCCCGCCGCGTGAATACCCAAGCCAATGTACTGCAAGGCGTGTGCGCGGCACCGGGCCTGGTGTGCGGGCCGTTGTTCCGCCTGACGGGCATCGAGCTGCCGCAAGACACCGGCAGCCATAACGTCGAGGAGCAACAGCAACAGCTGAATGCGGCCCTTGAGCAAGTGCGCGGTGAAATCCGCAGCACCCTGGACCACGCTCGCCAACGCAAGAACGTCGAGGAAGAAGAAATCTTCGCCGCCCACCTCGCCCTGCTGGAAGACCCGGCGTTACTCGACGCAGCCACCGCTGCCATCGAACAAGGCAGCGCCGCCACCCACGCCTGGCGTGATGCGATCCAGGCCCAATGCGCCGTGCTGTTGGCGTTGGGCAAGCCGCTGTTTGCCGAGCGTGCCAATGACCTGCGCGACCTGCAACAACGGGTGCTGCGGGCGTTGCTGGGTGAAGCCTGGCATTTCGAATTGCCGGCGGGGGCGATTGTCAGCGCCCATGAGCTGACGCCTTCGGACTTGCTGCAACTGAGCGCGCAACAGGCCGCTGGCATCTGCATGGCCGAAGGCGGTGCGACCTCCCATGTGGCGATTTTGGCCCGGGGCAAAGGCCTGCCGTGCCTCGTCGCCCTGGGCAATGAAGTGCTCGACGTACCCCAAGGCCAGCGGGTGGTGCTCGATGCCGCCAACGGCCGCCTGGAACTGGCCCCCAGCGAAGCGCGCCACACCGAAGTTCACCAGATTCGCGAAACACAGAAATTACGACGCCAGCAGCAACAGGCCCAAGCCCAACAACCGGCGAGCACCACCGATGGCGTGACGGTTGAAGTCGCCGCGAATGTCGCCTCCAGCGCCGAAGCCAAGGTGGCGTTTGACAACGGCGCCGACGGCATCGGCCTGCTGCGCACTGAATTTCTGTTCGTCGACCGCCGCACTGCGCCGGATGAACAGGAGCAACGCCAGGCCTATCAAGCCGTGCTGGATGCCATGGGCGACAAGTCGGTAATCATCCGCACCATCGACGTGGGTGGCGACAAGCAACTCGACTACCTGCCGCTGCCCGTCGAGGCCAACCCGGTGCTGGGCCTGCGCGGCATTCGCATGGCCCAGGTACGCCCGGAACTGCTCGACCAGCAACTGCGTGCCCTGCTGCAAGTCGCGCCGCTGGGGCGTTGCCGCATCCTGCTGCCGATGGTCAGCGAGGTGGATGAACTGCTGCAGATTCGCCAGCGCCTGGATGAACTGTGCGCCGAGTTGGGTTTGAGCCAGCGCCCCGAACTGGGGGTGATGATCGAAGTGCCCGCCGCCGCGCTGATGGCCGAGCAGTTGGCCAAACACGCTGACTTTTTGTCCATCGGCACCAATGACCTGTCCCAGTACACCCTGGCCATGGACCGCGACCACGCAGGCCTGGCCGCCCGGGTCGACGCCCTGCACCCGGCACTGTTGCGGTTGATTGCCCAGACTTGCACCGGGGCGGCCAAGCATGGTCGCTGGGTCGGCGTATGCGGTGCCTTGGCATCTGACCCACTGGCCACGCCGGTACTGGTCGGCCTGGGGGTCAGCGAACTGTCGGTAAGCCCGCCGCAGATCGGCGAAATCAAGGACCGCGTCCGCCACCTGGACGCGGCGCAATGCCGGCAACTGAGCCTTGAGCTGCTCGACCTGAGCAGCGCCAAGGCCGTTCGCCAAGCCTGTCAACACCACTGGCCGCTGAGCTGAAAACAACAAGAATAGGGAGACACGCCATGTACCAACACTTTATCGAAGGCCTGCAACGCCTGGGCCGCGCCCTGATGCTGCCGATCGCGATCCTGCCGATTGCCGGCCTGTTGCTGCGCCTGGGCGACACCGACTTGCTCAACATTGCGGTGATGCACGATGCCGGCCAGGCGATCTTCGCCAACCTGGCGCTAATCTTCGCCATCGGCATTGCCGTGGGGTTTGCCCGTGACAACAACGGCACTGCGGGCCTGGCCGGGGCGATTGGTTACCTGGTGATGATCTCCACGCTCAAGGTGATGGACACCACCATCAACATGGGAATGCTCGCCGGTATCGCCAGCGGCTTGATGGCCGGCGGGCTGTACAACCGTTTCAAGGACATCAAGTTGCCGGAGTACCTGGCGTTCTTCGGTGGGCGACGCTTTGTGCCGATTGTCACCGGCTTCAGCGCGGTAGGCCTGGGCGTGATCTTCGGCCTGATCTGGCCGCCGATCCAGCACGGCATCAACAGCTTCGGCGTGCTGCTGATGGAAAGCGGCAGCCTGGGCGCGTTCGTGTTTGGCGTGTTCAACCGCCTGCTGATCGTCACCGGCTTGCACCACATCCTTAACAACATGGCCTGGTTCGTGTTCGGCAGCTTTACCGACCCGGTGACCGGCGCGGTGGTCACCGGTGACCTGACTCGTTACTTTGCCGGCGACCCCAAAGGCGGCCAGTTCATGACCGGCATGTTCCCGGTGATGCTGTTCGGCCTGCCGGCTGCGTGCCTGGCGATGTACCGCAATGCGTTGCCGGAGCGCCGTAAAGTGATGGGCGGGATTTTCCTGTCCATGGCGCTGACGTCATTCTTGACCGGGGTGACCGAGCCGATTGAATTCGCGTTTATGTTCCTCGCACCGTTCCTGTACCTGATCCACGCCGTGCTGACGGGCCTGTCGATGGCAGTCACTAACATGCTGAACATCCACCTCGGGTTTACCTTCTCCGGCGGCTTTATCGACATGGTGCTGGGTTGGGGCAAGTCCACCAATGGCTGGCTGGTGGTACCGGTGGGCCTGGCCTACTCGGTGATCTACTACACGGTGTTCAGCTACTGCATCCGCCGCTTCAACCTCAAAACACCGGGCCGGGAAGATATCCAGGTGGTGCAGGCTGAAGCGATGAGTGATAACCAGCGTGCGACGGCTTATATCCAGGCGTTGGGTGGTGCTGAGAATCTGCTGAGTGTGGGTGCCTGCACCACACGGCTGCGGTTGGACATGGTGGATCGCAACAAGGCGGTGGATGCTGAACTGAAAGCACTGGGCGCCATGGCTGTAGTGCGCCCGGGTAACGGCGGGAGTTTGCAGGGAGTGGTCGGGCCGATGGCCGATAGCATTGCTGATGAAATTCGCTTGGCGATGCCGGGGTTTGTTGCTGCAGCGCCTGTAGCGGTTGCGCCTGTGGATAAGCCGGTGGCCGTGAATGTACACGAGGCCGAAAAATGGCTGAATGCTCTGGGTGGCCGAGGGAATGTGCGCCAGCTGGAAGCGGTGGCGATGACCCGGTTGCGGGTGGAGTTGGGCGATGATTCGGGGTTGTCTGAAGCTCAGCTCACTGTGCTCGGTTGCCAGGGTGTGAGTCAGCTTGAGAGCGGTGTTTGGCACTTGTTGGTTGGTGACAAGGCCTCTGGCTTGGGTGAGGCGTTGGAGCGGTTGGTTACCCGCCCGATCAACGCCTGATCACCCTGTGACCGATCGTTCCCACGCTCTGCGTGGGAATGCCGCCCCGGACGCTCTGCGTCCCGCCCTGCGCAAGGGTGACGCAGAGCGTCACAGGATGCATTCCCACGCGGAGCGTGGGAACGATCAGTTAGCGGTGGCTGCTGACACTTCGTGAAGATCCAGCACCCGATCCACCATCAACTGGATCCCTTCCACCATCCGATGAATCCCCAGCACTGCATCACGCAGGGGGCCGTCGACATCAAAAGCCAGTTGACCCGCCAGTGCCTGCACGGATGCCAGGTCTTGGGAGGCGTTGGCGAGCAGGGTTTCGCTGTTCAGGTTGGTTAGGATGGTGAAGATTTGGTCGGTGGGCTGGGAATCAGATGGGGGATTTGGACTGTCTTTGATCATGGTAAACCTCTGGTGTGAAGTAAGAACTACCAGCATCACTTGCAGATGATGGGTGGCAGCTGTGTGCGGGCCTGCAAGACCGAGAGTCACCAGCAAGTCTCGGTAGACCCGAAGGTCTCCCGCACACAGCCGCCATAAATGGCGACCATGAAAAAGCGCCGCAATTATAAAGGCGCTTGTGACTAACTGGTGAGGTTTCGGCGGGCTTGCAGTCCCGGTCGCTGAATTGGCAGCGACTGACGAAGGTTAGTGGTACCCGTTCCGACGGACAACCTGAAAGGCTTGTCGGAAATCTCCGAGAGCTGAAGATATCGCAGACAGCAAAAACTCGGCCTAAGCCGTAATGCCGTTCAGTTAAGGCATTTTGTAGGAGCGAGCTTGCTCGCGAAAAACTCACAGGCGCCGCGTTCATTCAGGAAGCACGCGTTATCGTTGACGCTTTTCGCGAGCAAGCTCGCTCCTACAGAGGGCGATATACGCTTAACTGAACGGCATTAGGCCTAAGCCGAGTTCTTTGATAGCTATCTATACCTAGGCAGACTTCGCACGCTGGTCGGCTTCATAGTGGCGGGTCTGAAAAGGCATCAAGGTCTGAACCTTCAAACCCAGACCCTCACTTAATCCCCAGGACATTGCCAGTTCGTCACGACGACTGCGCAACGCAACAGCGCCTTGGGATTTCACGTATTGCCTTGAGGCTGAGAACAGTTCAAGCGCCTTCAACGCTTCCTTTACCCGACTATCGGTCGCACACGAAAAGCGTGTGAAGCGCTCAAGCAAATAGCCTGCGCGACGAAGCTCTACCTCACTGGAGTGCTCCTGAATGAACGCCCTCACCTCGCCCACAAGATTGGTATCCGAATACCACACAGCTTTCGCTGCACTGACCAAGGCAGCATCATCAGCCTGATTCAAGGGGCTTTTGACCAGTGTGTCCAAGGCGGAAGAGAGGACCGGACCGTTAAAGGGCTTCGCCATCTGCAGTCTCCAGATAATCGTGCAAGATATTGGTCAGTATGGATCTGGGTGGCTCTTTGTTGCCAACATACATATCAATCGCCTGCAATGCCAGCTGACGGAGCTCAGCGGTCACTATGAAGCCAGCCCTGAGCAACGCCATGATGTCATCTACATCCTGATCAGTGGCTCTGCCCAATTTGGAGATTGCAATGTCGATAGGCGCAGCTACATGAAGATGCAACGCAGACTCAAGAGGAAACTCTTCCAGGGGAAGACTTCGCTCCCAGTAGTCTTCGTGGAGCGGACCAAAGCTAGTGTTGTATTGGAGGTCATAGTTCAACTCCATGACACGGCCAGACTGCTCATCGAAAAACTGTTCTGGAAACTCTGCAAGCAATGTTCGTAGGCGCAGCGTGTCTTGAGTATTTGCGCAATAAATCTCCGCATCCACGTCGGTGGACACACGGTGGTGGGTATATAAATGAACAGCACAACCACCGAATACAATGACCTGGACCGCGCCCGGACTGGCGCCTTCGAGCGTCAATTCCA
This sequence comes from Pseudomonas sp. PA-4-8C, assembly GCF_021606625.1. NCBI lineage: Bacteria > Pseudomonadati > Pseudomonadota > Gammaproteobacteria > Pseudomonadales > Pseudomonadaceae > Pseudomonas > Pseudomonas sp. PA-4-8C. Next base: position 31,020 of record NZ_WKCD01000005.1, on the reverse strand, counting down.
TTTCAATGGCTCTGAACATTGAAATCAGAGCTTGCCCTAGCGCAGAGCTGGTATTGAGGCGAGGAACAACGAAATCTGGAATTTGCATATAGAATTTCAAACCGTACGCAAGATCATTGCTGGACGGGTCTTGAATTCAAGCCCCGATCACTGAGTTATCAGCGACCGATTGAGGCTAGGGAGACAGATTCCGACGGACAACCTGAAAGGCTTGTCGGAAAGTTCTGAGGCGCTTGCACCGACGCCATCGCAGGCAAGCCAGCTCCCACATGGGATTGATGTACGGTCTGACAACGGGGTCAAATGTGGGAGCTGGCTTGCCTGCGATTGGCACTTACAGCCAACAAAAAACCCGCCGACCAAACTGGCCCAGCGGGTTTCTTGTTTATGCAGCCAACAGATCAAAAATCCGCCAACTGCCACACCTCATACGCCGGTGTCTCATACGGGTGACTGAGTTTCAAAGCAGCCACGACAGCCACGATCAATTCATCCGCCACCACCAACTCAACCTTCCACTCTTCAACCACTTCAACCTGGCCCACCTGCCCGATAAACGGCTGACTGCCGTCCAACGCGCGGAATTGGCCCTGACCCAGCACTTGCCAGGCGCAGCTGTCGTAGTCGCCGATGCGCCCGCCGCCGGCTGCGAAGACGGCGGTTTTCACCGTCTCCACATGGCTGTCGGGTACGAAGAAGGCGAGCTTGTACACGGCCTTAGTTCACCCACACGCGAGCGTTGCGGAACATGCGCATCCAGGCGCCGTCTTCGTTCCACTCTTCCGGGCGCCACGAGTTCTGCACGGCGCGGAACACGCGCTCCGGGTGCGGCATCATGATGGTCACGCGGCCGTCGCGGCTGGTGAGGCCGGTAATACCGCGTGGCGAGCCGTTCGGGTTGGCCGGGTAGCTTTCGGTGACTTTGCCGTGGTTGTCGACGAAACGCAGGGCCACGGTGCCGGACAGGTCGGCTTCAAGCAGCGCTTCTTCGCTGCTGAATTCGGCGTGGCCTTCACCGTGGGCGATGGCGATTGGCATACGCGAACCGGCCATGCCTTGGAGGAAGATCGAGTTGGATTCCTGCACCTGCACCATGGCAACACGGGCTTCGAACTGCTCGGAACGGTTGCGCACAAAGTGCGGCCAGAACTCGCTGCCCGGGATCAGTTCGCTGAGGTTGGACATCATCTGGCAACCATTGCACACACCCAGGGTGAAGCTGTCGTTGCGTTCGAAGAAGCCCTGGAACGCATCGCGGGCACGGCTGTTGAACAGGGCCGACTTGGCCCAGCCTTCACCGGCACCCAGCACGTCGCCGTAGGAGAAACCACCGCAGGCCACCAGGCCTTTGAACTCATTGAGGTCAACGCGACCAGCGAGGATATCGCTCATGTGCACGTCGATCGCATTGAAGCCGGCGCGGTCGAACGCCGCCGCCATTTCCACCTGACCGTTGACGCCTTGCTCACGCAGCACGGCAACCTGTGGGCGGATGCCCTTCTTGATGTAAGGCGCGGCGATGTCCTGGTTGACGTCGAAGCTGAGCATGGTGCTCAGGCCCGGGTTGTCCTCTTCCAGGATCACGTCGAATTCCTGCTCGGCGCAGTCGGCGTTATCACGCAGGCGCTGGATCTGGTAGCTGGTCTCGGCCCACTGGCGTTGCAGCAAGCGGCGCTGACCGGTAAAGACCGTGTCGCCGTTGAACGAGATATTGACTTCGCCGTTGTTGATCGGCTGGCCAATCACCGCCACGCACTCGGCCAGGCCAGCGGCGCTGAACTGCGCGAGCACGTCTGGGGTAGCGTCCTGGCGCACCTGGATCACCGCACCCAATTCTTCGTTGAACAGGATGCCGTTGATTTCGGCAGCATCCTCGGCAACGCTGTCGAGCACGATGTTCAGGCCGCAGTGACCGGCGAAGGCCATTTCGACAACGCTGGTCAGCAAACCACCGTCGGAACGGTCGTGGTAAGCCAGCAGGTGGCCGTCGGCATTCAGGCCCTGGATCACGGCGAAGAAGGCCTTGAGGTCTTCGGCGTCGTCGACGTCCGGGGCCTGCTTGCCGAGCTTGCCGTGGGTTTGCGCCAGGATCGAGGCGCCCATGCGGTTCTGGCCACGGCCCAGGTCGATCAGGATCAGGTCGGTGGTGCCCTTGTCCATGCGCAGTTGCGGGGTCAGGGTCTGGCGGATGTCGGTGACCGGCGCAAAACCCGTGACGATCAACGACAGCGGCGACGTGACGCTCTTGTCGGTGCCGTCTTCGTTCCAACGGGTGGCCATGGACATGGAGTCCTTGCCCACCGGAATGGTGATACCCAGTTCCGGGCACAGCTCCATGCCCACGGCTTTAACCGTGTCGTACAGGCGCGCATCTTCACCCGGGTGGCCGGCAGCGGACATCCAGTTGGCCGACAGTTTGATGTCGGACAGCTTGCCGATACGCGAGGCGGCGATGTTGGTGAGGGTTTCACCAATGGCCATGCGGCCCGACGCCGGAGCGTCCAGCAGGGCCAACGGTGTGCGCTCGCCCATGGCCATGGTTTCACCGGTGTACACATCGAAGCTGGTGGCGGTGACGGCAACGTCGGCCACCGGCACCTGCCATGGGCCGACCATTTGGTCACGAGCCACCAGGCCGGTGATGGTGCGGTCGCCGATGGTGATCAGGAAGCTTTTGCTCGCCACGGCCGGATGGTGCAGCACGCGTTCGATGCTGTTGGCCAGGTCCAGCGTGCTTGGGTCGAAATCATCGCCCAGTTCAGCTTCACGGTTGGCCGAACGGTGCATGCGCGGGGCCTTGCCCAGCAGCACTTCCAACGGCATGTCCACGGGGCTGTTGCCGAAGTGGCTGTCGGTGACGGTCAGTTGCGGCTCGGCAGTGGCTTCGCCGACCACGGCAAACGGGCAACGCTCGCGTTCGCAAATGGCCTGGAAGCGTGCGAAGTCTTCAGGGCCAACGGCCAGTACGTAGCGTTCCTGGGATTCGTTGCTCCAGATTTCGTGCGGGGCCATGCCCGGCTCGTCGTTTGGAATGTTGCGCAGTTCGAAACGGCCACCACGGTCGCCGTCGTTGACCAGTTCCGGGAAGGCGTTGGACAAACCACCGGCGCCGACGTCGTGGATGAAGCTGATCGGGTTCTTGTCACCCAACTGCCAGCAACGGTCGATGACTTCCTGGCAACGGCGTTCCATCTCAGGGTTTTCGCGCTGTACGGAAGCAAAGTCCAGATCTGCCGAGCTGGTGCCGGTGGCCATGGAAGAGGCCGCACCGCCGCCCAGGCCGATCAGCATCGCCGGGCCGCCGAGCACGATCAGCTTGGAGCCAACCAGAATCTCGCCTTTCTTGACGTGTTCTTCACGGATGTTGCCCATGCCGCCAGCCAACATGATTGGCTTGTGGTAACCGCGCACTTCATCGCCACGCGGGGTGGTGATGGACTGCTCGAAGGTCCGGAAGTAACCGGTGAGCGCCGGGCGCCCGAATTCGTTGTTGAACGCGGCGCCGCCCAGCGGGCCTTCGATCATGATGTCCAGCGCGGTGACGATGCGCTCAGGCTTGCCGTACGGCACTTCCCACGGCTGTTCAAAGCCCGGGATCTGCAAGTTGGATACGGTGAAACCGGTGAGGCCCGCCTTGGGCTTGGCGCCACGGCCGGTAGCACCTTCATCGCGGATTTCACCGCCCGAACCGGTAGCTGCGCCCGGGAACGGGGCAATCGCGGTCGGGTGGTTGTGGGTTTCAACCTTCATCAGGATGTGCACCGGCTCCTGCACCGCGCCGTACTGGCGGGTTTCCGGGTCCGGGAAGAAACGGCCGGCGACGGAGCCGACGATCACCGAGGCGTTGTCCTTATAAGCCGACAGAACGCCTTCGCTGTGCATCACGTAGGTGTTCTTGATCATGCCGAACAGGCTTTTCTCTTGGCTTTGGCCGTCGATGTCCCAACTGGCGTTGAAGATCTTGTGACGGCAGTGCTCGGAGTTGGCCTGGGCGAACATCATGAGTTCGATGTCGTGGGGGTTGCGCTTCAAGCCGTTGAAGGCGTTGACCAGGTAGTCGATCTCGTCTTCGGCCAGGGCCAGGCCCAGCTCGGTGTTGGCCTTCTCGAGGGCGGCGCGGCCACCGCCCAGCACGTCAATGGCGGTGAGCGGCTTCGGCTCGGCGTGGCTGAACAGGCCGGCAGCCTGTTCCAGCTGGCTGACGATGATCTGGGTCATGCGGTCGTGCAGGCTGCTGGCGATCAGCTCCGCCTCGGCGTCGCTGAACTGGCCGGCGACGTAGAAGGCGATCCCACGCTCCAGGCGCTGGATTTTGTCCAGGCCGCAGTTGCGGGCGATGTCGCTGGCCTTGCTCGACCAGGGCGAGATGGTGCCGAACCGTGGCAGAACCAGGAACAAGCGGCCAGTCGGCTCTTGAACGGGAACGCTTGGGCCGTACTTCAGAAGGCGTGCCAGCACTTGCTGTTCGTCGGCGGTCAAGACGCCGGTTACGTCGGCGAAGTGAGCAAATTCAGCGTACAGGCCTGTAACAGCTGGAACCTTCTGGCTCAGTTGCTCAAGGAGTTTGCTGTGGCGAAAGGCAGAAAGGGCAGGAGCGCCGCGCAGGATCAACATCTTCGGGACAGCCTCGGGAAGGGGTGTGCTTTGAGGCCGTGCATTCTAGCGTAAACCTTCGCCAACGGCACCCGAAACGCTACCGGTGGCCGCCGCCGAACGTCAGTTGGCACGCTTTGCCTGGGATCAGGGCGTTATCCAGGGCATTGGGCGCAGTTATTTTAACCGTCACAAACGCTCGCCAAGCCCCGTTTCTGCGGGCTGCAGCACAGTTTTGCGCTGGCTAGCAGACAAGTGCGCCGCTGTCGAGATATGGCGCCGTGAGCCGTTTGCGTATACTGCGCAGATGTTCTTCCCAACTGTTTCGCGCCTGCGATGCGTCAAATGGCTCATCGCCACCTTGCTCTTCCTGATGCTCAGTGCCTGTGTTGATAAACCCAGCACACTGGAGCGAATCAAGGAGGATGGCGTATTGCGGGTGGTCACTCGCAACAGTCCCGCTACGTATTTCCAGGACCGTAACGGTGAAACCGGCTTCGAATACGAACTGGTCAAGCGCTTTGCCGACGACCTGGGCGTGAAGCTGGAAATCGAGACGGCCGACAACCTTGACGACCTGTTCAACCAGTTGAGCAAACCCAACGGCCCGGTACTCGCTGCCGCCGGCCTGGTGAGTAGCGACCAGCGCCAGCAGCAGGTGCGCTTCTCCCACCCGTACCTTGAAGTCACCCCGCAGATCATCTACCGCAACGGCCAATCGCGCCCCACCAACGCCGCCGACCTGGTGGGCAAGAAGATCATGGTGCTCAAGGGCAGCACCCACGCCGAACAACTGGCGGCACTGAAAAAACAGAACCCGGCGATTGAGTACGAAGAATCCGACGCCGTTGAGGTGGTGGATCTGCTGCGCATGGTCGACGAAGGGCAGATCGACCTGACCCTGGTGGACTCCAACGAAGTGGCCATGAACCAGGTGTACTTCCCCAACGTGCGCGTGGCCTTCGACCTCGGTAATGCCAGCAACCAGAGCTGGGCGGTGGCGGCCGGTGAAGACAATAGCTTGCTCAACGAGATCAACAGTTACCTGGACAAGGTCGAGAAAAACGGCACCCTGCAGCGTCTGAAAGATCGCTACTACGGGCACGTCGATGTACTCGGCTATGTCGGCGCCTATACCTTTGCCCAGCACCTGCAACAACGCCTGCCCAAGTACGAGAAACACTTTCGCGCCTATGCCAAGGCCGAGAAAGTCGATTGGCGGTTGTTGGCAGCCATTGGTTATCAGGAATCGCTGTGGCAACCCACGGTCACGTCCAAGACCGGCGTGCGTGGCCTGATGATGCTGACCCAGAACACTGCCCAAGCCATGGGCGTGTCCAACCGCCTGGACCCCAAGCAGAGCATCATGGGCGGCGCCAAGTACCTGGCCAGGATCAAGGATGAGCTGGACGACAAGATCGCCGAACCCGACCGCACCTGGTTCGCCCTCGCCGCCTATAACGTGGGCACCGGCCACCTGGACGACGCGCGCATCCTGGCGAAGAAAGAAGGCCTGAACCCGAACAAGTGGCTGGACGTGAAGAAGATGCTTCCACGCCTGTCGCAGAAGCAGTGGTATAGCAAGACCCGCTACGGCTACGCCCGCGGCGGCGAGCCGGTGCATTTTGTGGCGAACATCCGGCGTTACTACGACATCCTCACCTGGGTGACCCAGCCGCAGCTGGAGGGTAACCAGGTGGTGGAAGGCAACCTGCATGTGCCGGGTGTGGACAAGACCAAGCCTGCGCAAGACACCCCACAACTCTGATTACGACAGCCCGCACACTGCAAATCCCTGTGGGAGCCGGGCTTGCCCGCGATGGCGGCCTGACAGTCAAGGTATTCGGCGCCTGACACACCGCTATCGCGGGCAAGCCCGGCTCCCACATCTGATCATCGTCGCCTTATAGGCCGGTGAGCAGATGAACCACGCCGCCCGGCAGTACCATCACTGCGGGTACACCGGCAGCCTTCAACGCCGACTCATCCAACCCACCCACCTCCTTCAATTGCACCCGCACCCGCGTGAGCGCCACGCGCCGCTGTGACGTGACGTTGCCCTCCCCGCCCAACGCACCCAGCACATCGGCCGACAACAGGCTCGGAGTCGGCGCGGTAACCGTCTCCGCCACCAAATCAGGCGTCAGGGCTTTCCAGAACGCCCGCTGCAATTTCTCGAACATGCTCAGTGCTCCACAACAGGTGAGGTTTCAACGGTGGCCGCGTGGTACAGGCGCAGGGCCTCGCGTACTTGGTCGGCTTCTTCCAGGCCCAGCACCTGGCGGGCGATGATCTGGCAGTCGTGCAGGTCCAGCTCGCGCACGGTGGCCTTGATGGTGGGGATCAGCGGCACGCTGACCGACAGCTCATCCACGCCCAGGCCGATCAACACCGGCACCGCCATGGTTTCGGACGCCAGCGCACCACACACGCCTACCCATTTGCCGTGGGCGTGGGCGGCCTTGACGGTGATGTCGATCAGGCGCAGGACGGCCGGATGAAAACTGTCGGCCTGGCTGGCCAGGCGCGGGTGGTCGCGGTCCATGGCCAGGGTGTATTGGGTGAGGTCGTTGGTGCCGATAGAGAAGAAATCCACATGGGGCGCAAACACATCCGCCATCAGCGCCGCACTCGGCACTTCGATCATGATGCCCAGCTTGGGCAGTTCACTCAGGCCAAGCGCCTGCGCTTCCTCTTCGAGCATTTTGCGCGCCAGGCGCAGCTCCGACAGCAGGCTGACCATCGGCAACATGATATGCAGCCGCGCCAAGCCGGCGCTGGCAAGAATCGCACGTAACTGTTCACGCAACAGTTCGGGGCGTTCCAGGCACAGGCGGATACCGCGCAGGCCAAGGAATGGGTTGGTCTCGCTGTCCATCGGCACATAGGCCAAGGGTTTATCGCCGCCCACATCCAGGGTACGTACCACCAGATTACGCTCGGTGCCGAGGGCGCGGGCGATCGCGCTGTAGGTGTCGGCCTGCTCCTCTGCGCTCGGCGCACGGTTGCGTTCCAGGTAGAGGAACTCCGAACGCAGCAGGCCCACGCCTTCACCGCCCAGAGTCAGTGACTGTTCCACTTCCTGCAACGAGGCGACGTTGGCTGTGACCTCGACGTGGTGACCGTCGCGGGTGACCGCTGCCCGTGAGGCCTGCGCCACCTCACGCTGCAGCCGCAGCTTTTGCTGTTGGCGCACCGCCTGCAGTTGCTCGATTTCGGCCAGGTTCGGCTCCAGCTGCAGCTCGCCTTTGTCGGCATTGAGCAATACCCGCTTGCCGTTGGCCAAGGCCAGTACTTGGCTGGGTACGCCGCAAAGGGATGGCAGGCCGAGGGCCCGGGCGAGGATGGCCACGTGGCTGGTAGCGCCACCGGCGACCGTGACGAAGCCCAGCACTTTGCTGGTGTCCAGGCCGGCGGTTTGTGAGGGTGTCAGTTGTTCAGCGACCAGGATGGCGCACTCCGGCAGCTCCATGGACCGCTCTGGCACGCCCAGGATCAACTTGAGCACGCGCTGGCCGACGTCGGCCAAGTCCGCCGCACGCTCAGCCAGCAGCGCTTTGCCCAAGCCTTCAAAAAGTTTGGCGGTCGCCACCGTTGCCGTATTCCAGGCAAAGGCGGCACTCTTGCCTTCGGCCAGCAGGCTATGGGCTTGTTCAAGCAGGGTCGGGTCTTCGAGCAGTTCTTGGTGGGCGCGGAAGATCTCGGCCTGGGCGCTGCCGGCCGCCTTGGCCTGCAACGCTTGCAACGCCTCGTTTGCAGCCCGCAGGCCACGCGCCAATGCGGTACGTTCGAAGGTTTCTCCCGCACCGGCTTCGGGAATCTCAAGCGCTGGCTCAGCCACTTGGACAACCTGGCCGAACGCCGAACCCGGCGACGCACAGACGCCTCGCAATACGGAGGTCGAAGACGCAGGCGCAGCGGGCTTGCTGATTTTCTCGACCGCTACCGGCAGCGTCTCGCCACAGCCGTCGAGCAACAACACCACCAGCGCCTGGATAGCCGCCTCGGCATCCTCCCCCGCCGCGCTCACTTGCACGCTGTCGCCCTGGGAGGTCTGCAGCGCCATGATCGCCACGAGAGACTTGGCATTCGCGCTCAGGGTTTGCTTGTGCAGGAAAATGCTGGAACTGAACCCCTTCGCCGCCTGGGCAAACACCGCCGCAGGGCGGGCGTGCAAGCCGCTGGCATTGGGCAGGGTCACTGGCTTGGAAAACAGCGCATTGCCCTCCTCCTCGTCCACCTCAGCTTTCATCGGCCCCGGTGAGACCTGCAACAGTGGCTGGCCGGACTCGACCAGCGCCTGATCGGCCACCAACGGCACAAACGGCTCGCCGCTCACAATGAGCATCAAGGTCAGCAGGCTGCGTGCATTGAGCGCGACATAGTCGGCATCGAACTCAATCAGCGGCTGTCCGGCCTCCACCCGCTGGCCCTCCTCGACCAGCCGGGTGAAGCCCTGGCCCGCCAGGTTCACAGTGTCCAGGCCAATATGCAGCAGCACTTGCACACCGTTATCGGCGGTGACGCTGACCGCATGGCCGCTGTCCTGAATGTTGCTGATCACCCCAGCCAACGGCGCGCAGAGGGTTTGCGAGGTGGGGTCGATGCACAGGCCATCGCCAATCACGCGGCCAGAAAATACCGGGTCGGGCACCTGGTCCAGCGCCAGCAAAACCCCGGACAAGGGTGCCAGCAGTTCCAGGGGTTGAGATGTGATCATGACTTCACCTGTTTGTGTTGTTCTTTAAAAATCATTGAGTCGATGCAAGGTTGAGGTTGACGAAGGTCAGTGTGGGAGCGGGCTTGCTCGCGAAAGCGGTGTATCAGGCGACACATTCACTGACTGACCCACTGCATTCGCGAGCAAGCCCGCTCCCGCATTAGCCCGCGTACTCCCTCCTGATTACTTCCACCAATATTCGACCTGCACACCGACGTTCGACCCATGCCGCGCCGTGCCATAGGCGCCGGTGTCGGACAACGCCGTGCCCGCCGCCAGCTCATTGGCCGCACGCTTGGCCGCTTTGTTCCAGGACGCATAGGTGTAATACAACCGCACCTCCGGCCGCGCCCAGAATTCAGGGCCTTTGGGCGACCAGGTCGGGGCGAAGGTAAATTTGCTCAATTTGCGCGTACCGCCGGTGGCATCGACTTGATCGTGCCCCAGCTCAGCAACCAGTTTGAATTGCTCGCTGAGCGCATACGCCGGGCGCACACCCAGGGACATCCAGTTCTGGTCCTGACGCCCTGGGCGCACATCTTTCTGGTACACCGCTTCAACTTGCCCGCCAAAACGCGGAGTCAGTTGCCAATCAAAGAACTCCACCGCGCGGTAACTTTTGCTGCTCTTGTCCAGCGCGGTATTGCCGGTGTAGCCCAGGCCGGTGCCGGGGCCTTCGCCGTACTGCAGGGCAAACTTGTTCTTGCCACCCAGGAAGGCTGCTTGCACATGCTGCGCCGTCAGCGCCCAGCCGCTGTTGGTGTCACGCCCACCGGCCTTGGCGATGTAGCTCAAGCCCAGTTCCAGTTCGCCACCGGGGTTGGTCTTGAAACCTGCGACATTGAAGTCGTGACGGGTGGCGTATTCCTTCTGGTACAGGTTGTCCTTGCGCGACAGGGCGTAGCTGTATTTCAAACCGCCGATCAGCACGTCCTCGATCCCGCCACCGGTGGCGCTCTGGTTCCAGTAGTAGAAGTCGGAGATATGGATATCGTTACGCTTGTAGTAACGCCGCCCGGCCCACAGCGAACCACCATTGAGGCTGGGCAGGTTGGACCATTGCGCATACATCTGCGGCATGCGCGCCGAGCCGTTGTTTTCACCCTGGAATTTCAGGGCACGATCGTACTTGTTATAAAGGGAAGCCATGGCATCGACGCTGAGCACCGAACCGTCGTCGAAGGTCAGCAAATCCTGACGCAGTTCCAGCTCGGCGTACTGCTCGCATTCGTTACCCAGGCGGTATTTGGTTTGCGCACCCGGCAGTTGGAAACATTGCTGCTTGCCGCTGCCCGTTGACGTACCCACGCCGCTGCGCAAATACCCGGCAAACTCCAGGGCTTGCGCGCCAAAAGGCACCGTGAGGCAGGAGGCAATAAGGCCCAGCTTTATTGTTGTTTTCATGAAGCGCTCCTTTTCTTTTTATTGTTTTTTCTTACTGTCTTGCGTGACGCGATCACCTGTAGGAGCGAGCTTGCTCGCGAAGAATTTGCAGCCTCCACGCAACACCTGGAGGGGCGCGTTTTCGTTGGCGATCTTCGCGAGCGAGCTCGCTCCTACAGGGGGTGTTTCAACCCGTCAGGTGCAGCACGAAGGATTCATAGGGGCGTAGCACCACCGTGCTCGTGCGCAGCGGGCAGTCGGGGTAGTTGCTGATCAGCAGGCGTTGCTCGTTTGCGGCGTTGATCACGCCTTCGGGCAGTTGGATCTCGCACGACGATCCATAGAAGTTGTTGAGTACCAACAGGCGCTCGCCATGGCCTTCACGCAGGTACGCCCAGACCTGGAGATGGTCTTGCAGCAACGGGCGGTAAACGCCTTGCTGTATCAGCGGTTCGCGACGGCGCAGATCGATCAGCCTGCGGTAGTGATGCAGCACCGAATCCGGGTCATCCATCTGGCTGTTGACGTTGATCTGCGCAGCATTGGCGGGGATGCCGATCCAGGGTTCACCGCGGCTGAACCCCGCATTCGCTTCGGTGCTCCACTGCATGGGCGTACGCCCGTTGTCGCGGGACTTCTGCATGATCGCCGCCATGCTTGCGGCTTCGGACTCGCCCGCATCGCGCTTGAGCCGGAAGATGTTCAGGGTTTCCACATCACGGTACTGCGAGATGCTGTCGAAGCCGGGGTTGGTCATGCCAAGCTCTTCGCCCTGATACACATACGGCGTGCCCTGCAGAAAGTGCAGCGCCGTGGCGAGCATCTTGGCCGAGACCACGCGGTATTCGCCGTCGTCACCAAAACGCGAGACCACCCGTGGCTGGTCGTGGTTGCACCAGAACAGCGCGTTCCAGCCGCCACCGGCTTGCATGCCCATCTGCCAGTCGGAGAAAATCTGCTTGAGTTGCAGGAAGTCGAAGTCGGCCTTCACCCACTTTTGCAGGTTGGGGTAATCGACTTTCAGGTGGTGGAAGTTGAAGGTCATCGACAGTTCTTTAGACGCTGGATTCGAGTAACGAATGCAGTGTTCCAGGCGGGTGGATGACATCTCGCCCACGTTGATCAGGTCATGGCCTTCAAAGACTTCACGGTGCATTTGCTGCAAGTATTGGTGCACGTTCGGGCCGTCGGTGTAGAAGCGGCGGCCGTCGCTGTTGTCCTCGGGGAAGTCGGCGGGCTTGGAGATCAGGTTGATCACATCGAGGCGGAACCCACCCACGCCTTTGTCGCGCCAGAAACGCATCATCTTGAACACCTCGGCGCGCACCTGGGGGTTGTCCCAGTTGAGGTCGGCCTGGGTGTGGTCGAACAGGTGCAGGTAGTACTGGCCGGTCTGTGCTTCGTATTCCCAGGCCGAGCCGCCGAACTTGGATTCCCAGTTGTTCGGCTGGTCGCGCCAGATATAGAAGTCGCGGTAGGGATTGTCGAGGCTGCTGCGCGCCTGCTGGAACCATTCGTGCTCGATGGAGGTGTGGTTGACCACGATATCGAGCATCAGCTTGATGCCACGCTTGGCGGCTTCGCTGATCAGCAGCTCGCAATCGGCCATGGTGCCGTAGCTGGGGTCGATGGCGTAGTAGTCGCTGATGTCGTAGCCGTTGTCGCGCTGGGGCGAGCGCAGGAACGGCGTGACCCACAGGCAATCCACGCCCAGCCATTTGAGGTAGTCGAGTTTGTCCACGATGCCCAACAGGTCACCGGTGGCGTTACCCGCGTGGCTGTGGAAGCTTTTGGGGTAGATCTGGTAGATCACCGAGTGTTGCCAGGTTTGCATGGTGGGTTCCTTCAGTAGAGTTGGGTGCTGGCCCTTCTGGCCTCATCGCAGGCAAGCCAGCTCCCACACTTGAATGTGTTCACACATCACTGTGGGAGCTGGCTTGCCTGCGATAGCGATCTTCAGGCGACCCGGTAACCAGGCCGAACGATCTTCATGCTCAACATGCACGTCAGCGCAAACGGCACGACCATCGCCACGACCATGCCGATCACGAACATCGGAATCGCGCTTGGCACGATCGAGATAAACCCGGGCAACCCACCGACACCGATGGCCGACGCCTGTACCTTGTTCAACGACAGGAAGATGCTGCCCAGCGCCGAGCCCAGCAGCGCGGCGTAGAACGGAAACTTGAAGCGCAGGTTCACCCCGAACATCGCAGGCTCGGTGATGCCGAAGTAAGCGGAAATCGCCGAGGTCGAGGCCATGCTTTTGTCCCGCGCATTGCGGGTCATGTAGAACACCCCGAGGGCGGCGCTGCCCTGGGCCAGGTTGGACATGACAATCATCGGCCAGATAAAGGTGCCGCCCTGGGTGGAGATAAGCTGCAGGTCGACCGCCAGGAACATGTGGTGCATGCCGGTGATCACCAGCGGCGCATAGAGCAGGCCGAAAATCGCGCCGCCGACCATGGGGGCGATCTCGAACAGGGTCACCAGGCCTTCGGTGATCAGGATGCCAAGGTGACGAGTCACCGGGCCGATGATCGCCAGGGCCAGCACACCAGTGACAACGATGGTGGTGATCGGCACCACCAGCAGTTGAATGGCATTCGGCACCCGCGCCCGCAGCCACTTCTCGATCACGCTCATGACAAAGGCGGCCATCAGGATCGGCAGGATCTGCCCCTGGTAACCCACCTTCTCGATCTGGAACCAGCCGAAGATATCGAAGTACGGCAGGCTCTGGCCGTCGAGGCCGGCGACCGCCTTGCCGTAGTTCCAGGCATTGAGCAGGTCCGGGTGTACCAACATCAGGCCCAGCACGATGCCGAGGATTTCACTGCCGCCGAACCGCTTGGCCGCCGACCAGCCCACCAGCGCCGGCAGGAACACGAAGGAGGTGTTGGCCATCAGGTTGATCAGGCTCCACAGGCCATCCAGGTTCGGGTAGGCCTCCAGCAGCGTCTGGCCTTCGATGAACATACCCTTGGCGCCCATCAGGTTGTTCACGCCCATCAACAGGCCGGCGATGATCAGCGCGGGCAGGATCGGCATGAACACATCGGAGAACACCCGCACCAGGCGCTGCATGGGGTTGGTCTTGTCGCCGCCGGCTTTCTTGACGTCGGCAATGGTCGACGCGGCCAGGCCGGTCAGTTCGCGCAGGGCGGCGTAGACCTTCTCCACCTCGCCGGGGCCGATCACCACTTGGAACAGGCCGCCGGTAAAGAACGAGCCCTTGACCAGGTCGACCTGGTTCAGGGCACTGCTGTTGACCAGGCTGGGGTCCTTGAGCGCAAGGCGCAGGCGGGTCACGCAATGGGCAGCCTGCTCAAGGTTTTCGCGGCCCCCGAGGTTGTCGAGAATCTCGCGGGCAATCGTTGAATAGTCGTGGCTCATGCTCGTTTTCCACTGTGATTGTTTTTATGGGTGGCAGTCGTTGGCAGCACGCCGAGGAGGGAAAAGTACTCGTCTGTACGAGTTAAATCAACAACTCGTCTGTACGAGTTACACTTTTGTTTATGCCTGCGAGCTTTCTGTCAGATTTTTCCCCGGCTCGTACCTCCGTCCAATGGACAAACACCACCTCTGCCACTATGGTTCCTGCCTTGAACGCGCAGTCCACCTTCATAACGCCGGGCAAGAGCCATCCCATGAGCAAATACAACCAGATCTATACGGATCTGCTTGCCAGCATCACCACCGAGCGCCTGCAGCGCGGTACGCGCCTTCCCTCCGAAACCGAACTGATGGACGCCTACCAGGCCAGCCGTGGCACCGTGCGGCGCGCCATCGAGCAGTTGCAGGAACGTGGCTTTGCGCAAAAGATCCACGGCAAGGGCACCTTTGTGTTGTCGCCCAACCCGATCGAGTTCCAACTGGGCGGCATCGTCAGCTTCCACGAAACCCACGCCGACCTGGGTGATGACGTACGCACCGAGGTGGTCGAGTTCACCCAGATTCCACTGGAAGGCTCACTGCTGCAGCACATCGAGGCCGAGCCCGGCACCCTCATTACGCGCATCAAGCGGGTACGCCGCATCGGTGGCAAACGGGTGATCCTGGACATCAACCACTTCATCAGTGACCTGATTCCCGGCCTGGATCACGACATCGCCGAGCAGTCGATCTACGCGTTTATCGAGCAAACACTGCAGCTGCAGATCAGCTATGCGCAGCGCACCATCGAAGCCTTGCCGCGCAGCAAGGACGACCAGGCGCATCTGGATCTGGATGGGCAAAGCCATGTGATTGTGGTGAGCAACCAGACGTTCTTGCAGGATGGAAGGCAGTTCGAGTACACCGAGTCGCGGCATACGTTGGATAAGTTTTATTTTTCGGATGTGGCACGGCGCTAAACCCGGCTGCTCCCTGGGGCTCGCTTAAACCCGGCCCCTCACGACACCGAGATACTCCTGGCCAAGCCTGCTGCCCATGCGCCGGCCATCTTTTCCCCCACGGCTTCGAACTCCGGGTGGGTACTTCGATACTCGGATAGCTCCGCCATGGCGCGACTCATGCCATCGTCCACTCTGGCGAGCAATTCGTTGCAGCGCGCCTGCGTCAAACTGCACGAACTGCGCCCGAACTGCACAAGCATCTTGCGCTTTGGCCACGCCTTCGAACCCCCAAGCAACAGCCCCATGATGTCGTTGCCGGCGTAGACCGTAGTGGTCACCAGGTCATAAACGGGGGCAAGCCAGACATCGGCATCCTCGGCGCAGTTTTCATAAAGCAAGCCGAAGTTTTTCAGGTGTGCATCACCGTTCTGAATACCGGCCGAGAGCGCCACCATTATGAAAAAGTCTTCAAGAGCCCTGGCTACCCGGCTTGGCGTGACAAATGACCTGATCAGTTTTGCGCACCCTTGATAGCTGCCGTCATATTTTTTCCCGGTTCCCCATCCCGATAGAACACACATATCCTCAAATCCGAGGTAGGCGTTTTCACCGATGTCGAACCGCTTCACTACCAGAAACTTCCCGTTATGACTGAGCTGGACCTCAGGCACCTCAAGACCACAATGGTATGCGGCACGCATGCAGAAAAATTCATTGGCCGCCAACTGAGGAACGTCCGACTCATTGAACGCCTTTACCAAATGCGTGGCGCCCTTGTGGGTAAGACGTTCAATATCAGCAGCCATATCGCCAACATCGCGAACCAGCACTTTCGGCTGAACGCCCGACACCCCTGAATAAGCGGCGTAGGTTTTCAGAAGCTCATCGAACAGGTCTTCAGCCCCGTCGTACACCAGCAGGTCAGCCAGCTTGACCCCAGGCAACGACGCATCACCCGCTTGATGGGCAACGCTGATACGACCCAATTGGTGCGGACCTACGATGCCCAATAAAGCAAAGTCATCAAAACCGCGCACCGATTTGCTGAAACGCCGTACGAGTTCGGCCTTGAGATGCCCTTCAGGAATGTGCATCTCAAACAACGGGTGAATGCCGTACTCCCAGTTGTAGCTTTCCAGGCGCACCGGCATGGTCAAGGACACTGCTTGCTCTTGGGCCACCGTGTCGTTATACGAAAAAATCGAGTCACGCTGATTTTCATTACGTCGCCCGAGCGTTCCAGCAGGCACACCGTTGGTGCCGATGTACAACCGATCACGTTGGCTAGTCATGGACACCTCCTGCCTTCAATTCGTAGAGAGTCATGCGTCGAGGATTGGGGGTGGCGGTCAATTCGTATCCCAAGCCTTCAAGAATCGCTGCGACCTTGCGAATACCTATTTCAGGGATGGTATTGTTTTCGATCCCCGAGATGGTGGCGCGACTCATGCCGTGCCGCTGTGCTAGCTGACTTTGCGAAAGGCCTGCGGACTTTCGCAGGGTTTTGATCAGAATTCCTAGATCCTCCATCTATATCGCATCCTATACAATGCAAAACCTCATAAATTAAAATTTTGCATAATATACAATGCATTTTGTATTGAACAGCTTCCTTGATGTACAGAGGATGAGTTCTTCTAACCTACTCGCCTAACATGCAAAAACCCCGACACATGGCCGGGGTTCTATTATTCAGTCCTCACCTGCTATCGCAGGATCATTCCCACTCGATCATCAATAGGTCGCCTGAACCCTCATGGTTAAAGGGATCGATTGGGATCAATATGGGGCCTTACCGTCGCATTTACCGTCACCTGCGCAAAGCTTTTGCTAGTGCGGGAGATGGAGCGATTTGCGGGGCGACGACTTTAACGACATCATTATCGATCAACCTTCATTTTATCCTTCAGGCTTCCTCAGCGCGAGGCCTAAAGGAATGGCACATTGAGAGTTTTCTCTTTAGTTTGTCGAAGCCGCCCGCGCCCACCACTATTATCTGTAGCCAGCCAGAAATGCTTCATCCTTGGCTTGGCTGGTTGTCGGAGCTAGGGTTTCCGCTCAACCTTTTTGCTACGAGTGAGTGAAACTAAAAACGGGTATGGCCCCCGATTTTGTGAGAAGATCGGGAACCATACCCGATCTTCATTTGGCAGCTTTCTCAGGATGCAACTCATCACGACCCGCGATGCGACACGGCTCACAGGCCTCTCGACGGAACAACTCCGCGAGTGGACGAGCCGTCGTGCACTGATCCCTCCCGATGTGAAGCCTAAAGGGCACGGATCCCCGGCACGATACTCGTGGCAGACGATATTGCTGTTGCGGCTGGCCGTCGTTTTACGAGATCACTTCAAAATGGAGCTTCATGCCCACCGTGATCTATTTCCCGAATTGGGCGCTGGCTTAGCACGCACCTCCTTCCTGTCGCTCTGGGGCAAGTCCCTGGCTCTCTATGGAGGCACCCAGTGGCGGCTGATCGATCCGCGCGAAGAGGTTCTGGGGACGGATGACTGCATCATGCTGCGATTGGACCCACACTTGCAGCAGCTGTCAGATAGCTTTGCACTTCCCAAGCCCACAGCGCCCGGTCAGTTCCAACTATTCCCTGCCTTGAGCATGATAGCGGAAACAGCAGCCAACCATTCGACTGGACGCCGTAGCAATGGGTAGCAAAGCTTTCGCAAAAGCCCTGACGGCGACCGGCTATCTCCTACCCGATGGTGGGCCAGCACCGGGACTGGCACGCGCCGGGGAAGATGGAGGAGCACGGCTGCGTGCCATTCTGTCAGACAACCGCGTTGGGCTACAGGCCGATGCGGTCTTTTCAGCACAGAGTGTACCAACTGCGATTTTCAAGGATGCTGGCGACGAAGCCCCCTCAGAGCGACAGATTGCCCAATGGCATGAAGCAGCCTGGAACGTTGGCGTAGCCCCATTGCTATGGATCATCACACCTACTGACATACGCCTGTACGATTGCTATGCGTCTCCTGCCAAGAAAAACCCACAGCAGATTGCAACTGAGCCCCTGGATGTATTTTCCTTACAAGCCGAAGACCGACTGCAATCCTTGGATGCCATGTGTGGGCGCTATGCGACCGAAACTGGGGCGTTCTGGTCCAGCGCCATCGGAAAGAGGATTGATCGCCGACACCGAGTGGACCGCCAACTGCTTGATGAAATCAGTGCTCTTGAAGATCTGTTGACTGCCCTTCCCCCAGCCAATGGCGTGCCACATCCGGATGAAAAAGAGGAGGCACAGGCTTCACGCGACTTCGCTCAGCGTCTGATTGGCCGCTGTATTTTCACGTCATACCTGGTTGATCGCGGTATAGCTCAACCGTTTCTACCGCAGGAGCTTTCCGCCGACGTGGCGGACATGTTTGCCACAGTCAACTCGGCCTTCAGGCTGTTTCAGTGGCTGCGCAACACCTTCAATGGTGACCTCTTCCCGATGGACGATCCGGGCGCCGAGCACCAACGCTTAAGCGGTGCTCATCTGGAACTACTGCGCGACTTCGTTCAAGGACGTAGTCTGCTATCCGGGCAAGGTCGATTGTTCCGTTTCCGTTTTGACGCGATTCCAATCGATCTCGTCAGTTCAATCTACCAGCAGTTCGCTCGATCAAGCGCGGCGGACGACGCGCACACGCAGGGACTGCACTACACACCTGTGGAGCTTGTTCACTTAACTTTAGATCCGGTATTCGAGGCGCTGCCAGCAGACGCACGCGTAATCGACCCAACATGCGGATCTGGCGCTTTTCTTGTTGAAGCATTCCGGCGACTAGTCTGGAAGCATACGCAAGGCAAAACCGCTAGCCGCACCGTGGTTCGGGAGGTGCTCTACAATCAACTCTATGGAATTGACATCAATAAGTCAGCGTTGGGTATCGCTGCATTCAGTTTGTACCTGGCCGCATTAGAGCTCGATGAGGAGCAAGTCCGGGACATTCAAGATTTGAAATTCCATCGACTGATCGGCGTGACGCTTTTTGAGGCCGATACGGTAAACGACGAACTACCGGATCTGATTACACAGCGACCGTTTGATGCAGTCGTGGGCAATCCCCCATGGACCTTTGTAAAGAAGGCCACAGCTTCACGCAAGCGCAAGCTCAACGACCCTCAATCCAGCCGCCCCCGACGCAGTCCCGATCAAGAATTTTTGTGGATAGCTTCACGCTTGGCAGGAGAGGCCGGGCGGGTAGGGATGATCATGAAAGCATCTCCATTCTTCTCGAAGGATGCCCATGCAATCCAATCCCGCGAAGCCCTGCTGAGCACCCTCCATCCCGCAGCGCTGGTGAATCTATCAGCGTTGCGCAAGGAAGACCTTTTCCCGGATGCAACGGGGCCCGCGCTGATGTTCTTTGGCCGCTGTGCACTCATTGATCGACAAGATCGTATGCTGGTAGGTTCAATCCCGTGGACACCTGATTTTCGACGCAACGGGGTGTTTCACGTCGGCCCAGGCGAATTGAAGAGCGTGCCGTTATCACGCGTATTGCAGACGCCAGCAATGCTCAAGGCAACCGCCTTTGGAACCGCACGTGATGGCTGGTTAATAGAGAAACTTGAACGTACCTTTCCGACACTGGAGCAAGTGCTCGACTCCTATGGGCTGAGTGCGCGCGGGCAAGGAGTCAAGATCAAGGGGAATGGGGTTGAGCGCCCCCCTCAGCACTATTATCAGCTGGATTTTGTCACAACCTCCGCTTATTCGCCGCTTCGATTGGTACCTCAAGCGCTCACGAAGTTCACTCATGAATGGTTACATCGTTCAAGGAAGCAAAGGTCAGAAATCTTTGAGGGTCCTTTGTTGCTATGTCCTAAAGGGAATCAAGCTGATGCGATCGAGCTGGGTCGATATAGCGCAACCGTAGTCGAGCAAAGTGTAGTTTTCAACGAGAGCTTTTTTGGCATTTCATTTGCCGGCAAAGAACTGTCTGCAGCACGCGTACTCTCTGCCATTCTGAATTCGAGCCTCACCTCTTTCCAACTTGCTTTGGGTGGTGGTGCGTGGGGGCTGGAGCGTCCTACCGTCGAGCCGCATGACCTTCTTTCGTTGCGTGTGCCGAATCTAAGCGAAGTCGGCACGGACTTGCTTGAGGCTGTACTGTCTGCCGAAGCTAACGTTGCGAATGCGCCCGACGATATAGAATTGATCGCGGCCCTGGATCATTCAGTCTGCGAACTCTATGGGCTGGATCGCAACGAGGCTATTCTTGCGAGCGACGGTGTTCGGCATGCCCGCGCTTTATTATTTGAGAGCAGAGCGCAGCGTATGGCCTTGGTCAAGCCCCCCTCCTCCGCTGACCTGACCGCTTATGCGAGCGAAGTAATTCGAACAGTCAATGCCTATCTTCGAGCACGAGGCACTCGGCATCTAGAGGCTGTTATCTATCCGCGACACATCGTCTCTGGAAATGCTTTTGATGGAACGCCAGGGGTAGATGTCGTCAGATTTTCCATGGCTGCAGGTGCGCCCTCCGTTGTGCCACGCATACATCAAGGAAGTGATGCAGAGGTCGCACCACTCGCCGCTCTTGTGCGCGGGCGAGTTAACCCAGACGTTCCCCCATACCTTAACGAACGTCGGCAAATCCGAGTTTACGATCAAGACGCACTTTTCATTTTGAAGCCCTCTGAGGTGCGCTATTGGACACGGACGGCAGGCCTCAATGACGGCGATGCAGTCCTAGCAGACCATTGGATCAAGGGATTGCATGCGTCTATCACCTGACCTGCCCGTCGGGCGACCTTCTTTTGATCTCTCAGAAGATCAACTTGCAACAGTAGTCGATCTTCTGTGCCGAGGCGTTTCCGCTGCTCGACCATTACTTCAGCCTGGGATGCTAGAAGTCCCGATCACGATCCATGTGAAGAAGGCCATGCGTCGCCTGAAAAAAGAACTTGGACTATCCAATCTTGAAATCACAGGCGAATTTGAAGTGCTGGATTTGAGTAATAACGATGCCGAAGTACTTGGTCGGATCGACATTATTCTTCGCTTTCTGCATCAGTTCGGGGATGAAGAGGCTTATCTGGGCATCGAATGTAAACGCGTGGGTCATGGAGAGTCAGCCCTGAATCAGCGATATGTCACTCAAGGAGTTGACCGCTTCGTGACCGGAAAATACGCTGCAGGTCATCACTGGGGGATGATGCTCGGATATGTGCTGAAACTTCCTAGCGCAGCTATGGTACAGCGCATTGATGCGCGACTTCGTGAAACATATGGCGAAGCAGCAAGGCTGAGTGATCTAGACGCTCATGCCGAAGCACTGTCCCTACACGCCGGAGAACTTACGCAAGGCGCAGAAGGTCATGTAATCCGCTTAATGCACATCTTTGTGGACACGACCGCGGCTAACTCAGCGCAACCTGCATGAGCATCGCCTAGTAGTGCTCCCCTTGGGCAGCGAGGACAACAGCTAGGGGAGAATTGCAAGTTGATATTAAACTAGCGATCATCTCCCCGGCCCCGCTTAAATCCCCGATCCCTCGCTATGAACGCTTCCAGCATATGCGGAATCAGCGTCGCCGCATCGACCGCCTCGCCATAGGTCTGCGCATGCACTGCGGCGTAACGATCAAGGTCAGCCTTCAGGCTGGCCGGGCATGCGAAGGTCAGCTTGATGCTCTCGGTCTTGGGCAGCGGCCCCAACCGCAATTTTCGTATCGTGCTCATCGTGAGCTCTCCTTGTTGAAAAACAGCGGCTGGTAGGGTCGAAGTACCAGATCCCGATTGACGATGATGCGCACCGGCAGGCCCGGGCGCTCGGTCAACGTAGGCTGGATGTTCATGTTGCGCCGGGTCATCTCCTGGCCGACCTGGTTCACGCTGTCCTGTAGGCCGTCACGGCCGGCGATGATGATGCGATCGCCATCCTGGCGGTTCTCAGGCGCAGCCAGCTCGGCGCCGATGCCCAGCAGCGTTGTCAGCGCAGCGCCGGCGAAAATGCGATCCCAGTGCCAGTCGACGCCATCCTCCAGGCCGGCATAGCCGGCCGGATCGGTGCCCACGAGGTTATCCAGCGTCAGCGAGGACGTGTCCGGCAGGATGATGCGATTCCACACCACCTGCACGCGGCTCTGCCCATAGCTGACCTGGCTGTTGTAGCGGCCAAGGATGCGTGAGCCCTGCGGGATCAGCAGATGCTTGCCGGTCGCCGTGTCGTAGACCGGCTCCGTCACCGTGCCAATCACCTCACCCGGAAGATCCGACTTGATGCCCGTGACCAGCGCACCAGCGATCACCGTGCCGGCCATGACCTGGTACGGCGACGCCGGTAGCTGCAGGTTCCCGGAATTGCGGTTTTCCGTAGTGCCGACTTGAAGGAATGCCTCTTTCTGCTCCTGCCGGTTCTGCACGGCTGTCGGATCGAGGGGTTGCGCCGCCGTCGAGGCGGGGCCGGCGGCTAGCGGATCGAAGGCCGCCAGGGTTGATACTTCCGTGACCGGCGGGGCCGATGTGGCCACGGTTGGGCGCTGGCTGCCCGAGCGGAAGAACACCGACGAGGCGGCCGCCTCCTCCGCCTCCTTCATCCGAGCCAGCCGTTCGGCCTCGGCGGGATCGTGTCCGGAGGTCGTGTAGCTGGGTGCCGCAGGTCGTTGCGACTGCACGATGGCCGGGCCAAGGTCGCCCGGCAGGGGTGGCCCCAGCTCGGGTGGTTGCGCTGGCGGCGGCAGCTTGGAGTAGTCCGAGGGCAGCCGGTCGAGCCCTTCGGAACGCGAAACCCGGTCGACGTTGTACAACTCGGCCGGACCGTTTCCACTCCGAGGCTTCGGCGGTTGCAGGGACCAGATGGTAGCTCCCAGCACTGCGGCGGAGAGTCCACCAGCAAGCACGGCCAAGGTGCGCCGGTTCAACCGCGTGACCGGGCGCGGCTGGGCACGCAGCGCGACCGACTCGGGCGGAACCTTGTCCGCCCGTAGCGCGACAGGATCGGAGGTGTCGTCCTGGTTCATGCTCATTTCCCCTGGGCCACGCCGTCCGTGCGCTCGATACGCACCACGTCGCCCTTCTCACCGCCCAAGCGCAGCTCGGCCGCGCCGAACAGTCGGTCCACGATGTAGTACGGCGAGCGGAAACGGTAGTTGACCAGCTGTCCATCGCCTTGTGCGCCGATCACGAACATCGGCGGCAGCTCGCCCTGGGCGATGCCGGCGGGAAACTGGATGTAGACTTTCTTTCCATCGTCGAAGGCGCGCAGCGGCTGCCACGGCGGATTGCTGCCGCTGATCACATAACGGAAGCGGATCTTCTCAAGCGCGAGACCGGTATCGACCGGCGCGGTCGCCTGTGCGGCCTGCGCCTGGCGCTGCAGGGCCAACATGCGGTCCTTCGGGTAATCCCAGGACACCGAGGCCATCCAGGCTTTCTCAGTCGAGGTCAGCTCGATCAGGTAGGTGCGCCGGCTGGTGGTGATGACCAGATTAGTCTTGAGGCCTGAGCGGATCGGCTTGACCAGCACATTGACCCGCAGCGCGTCGCCGGCACCGCTGGAGGTGTCGCCGACGATCCAGCGCACCGTGTCGCCGGCAGCCACTGTCACCAGCTCCTCGCCGACCTGCAACGCGATCACGGTCACCCGTCCCGGCGCGGCATAGACCTGGTACAGCGCGCCGTCGCTGTAGGGCCAGACCTGGATCGCGTTGACGTAGCCCTCGCGAGTGGGCGCCACCCTCGCCTCCTGGTTCGCGCGCGAGACCCTCACCCTCTCGTCGGTCGGCTCCGGCGCGGCGCGGGCCTCGCCCACATCGGGTAGCGGCTTCATTTGCGTCGGCATCGGCAGAACCTTCGGTACCTCCACCACTTCCACCGGATTGGGCAGTTCGGGCAGCAGCTGCGCCTGCACCGGCTCGTCGAGCGAGATGCGTGGTGGTGGCCTGCCCTGGCTGGTACAGCCGGCCAAGGCCAGCAAGACGAAGGGGAGCGCGGATATACGAAAAGACAGGTTCATGGCTTAGCTCCTTCGGATGCATCGAGCTCACGGCTCCACGACAGCCCGTTGACGTAGATGCCCAATGGGTTCTTGCGCAGGCGCTGTTCGGTGCGCGGGGTTTGCAGGACGGTGGAGATCACCGCGTTCCAACGCTCGGTCCCGGCGGGCGCGCCATTAACGAAGCGCTGCTCCGTCCAGCGCACGTTGAAAGAGGCGTCGCTGGCCCGCACGATGCTGGTGACCTGCACCGTCACCGACTCCTTACCGACACGGGCGAACGGATCGTTGGTGCGCGCGTAGTCGTTGAGCACGGCCGCGCCACGATCAGTGGTGTAGTCGTAGGCATCGAGCCAGTTCTGCCGCACCACGATCGGGTCGATGGACAGCGAGCGCACCAGCGTGACGAAG
Organism: Pseudomonas sp. PA-4-8C; assembly: GCF_021606625.1. NCBI lineage: Bacteria > Pseudomonadati > Pseudomonadota > Gammaproteobacteria > Pseudomonadales > Pseudomonadaceae > Pseudomonas > Pseudomonas sp. PA-4-8C. The sequence goes on along the minus strand of NZ_WKCD01000005.1, from coordinate 6,625 downwards.
CGCGCCAGGTGATAGGCGACCTGCGCATCGGCCGGCCGGTACGATGTGGCGGCCTCGCCAACTGCGCGCACCTGGCCAGACCTGTCCACCTCCACCACGTAGGGTGTGACGATGGACTGGGTCGAGCGCCAGACCAGGCCGCCCGCCATCAGCATTGCGAGCGCCAGACAGCCAAAGGCCATGAAGCGCCAGTTTCTCGCCTGCACGCGGGCCGAGCCGATGCGCTCGTCCCACGCCTGCGCAGCGGCCTGGTACGGGGTGGCGGGTTGCGGCGTCTCGGCATAGCGCACCCGCGGACGGTTGAAACGCATGGTTCGTCCTCCTTTATGAATCCGAATCCTGCAAGTTCGGGCCACTGCCCGAACCGCCGCCGTCGCCACCGCGCAGCGTGTGCGCGACGGTGGTGGCGGCATGGCTGATCTGCTGGCGTCGCTGCAGACGCTTGGCCCATGCGGGTTGCGCCTTGGCATCGGTGGCGACCTGGTGCGCATTGCCCTGGGCGGCCGCGCTGCCACCAGAGGAAGCTCCACCTCCAGCAGCAAACCGGCCCTTGAGCGAGCGCATCCCGGCAGCCAGCTTCGCGGCCGGTGCCATGCGCGCTCCGGCCGCGACCGCAGCACCCACGCCGGTTGCGGCGGCACCGACGGCGACAGCCATGCCCGCCGTACCGAGCGCGGCACCCGCCATCGCCCCCGCACCCAGCTGCGGGCCACCAGAAATCAGCCCGGTGGCGATGCCCGGGCCGAAGATGCCCAGGGCGAGCAACGCCAGCGAGGCCAGCATGACCACCAGCGCGTGGTCGATGGACGGCTCGTCGGGATGTACCTGGAACTCGGCGAACAACCCCGTGCCAATACCGACGATCACCGCCAGCACCAGCACCTTGACGCCGGAGGACACCACGTTGCCCAGCACCTTTTCGGCCAGGAACGCGGTCTTGTTCCACAACGCGAATGGCACCAGCACGAACCCAGCAAGCGTGGTCAGCTTGAACTCGATCAGGGTGATGAACAGCTGTATCGCCAGCACGAAGAAGCAGACGATGACCACCAGGTAGGCCAGAAACAGGATGACGATGGGATCGAGGTTGACGAACACCTCGGGGAAGCCGGTCATCTCGCCGATCTGCTCCAGGATCGGTGCACCGGCGTCGATGCCGGTTTTCGCCAGCCGTCCCGGCTGCAGGAAGGTCTCCATGCTGAGCGCACCGGTCGCCGTCAGACCCAGCCCGGCAAAGGAGCGGAAGACGATGCTGGCCAGCCAGTTGAAGTTACCGATGATGTAGGCGAAAGCACCGACGTAGAGCACCTTGCGAATGAGCTTCGCCATCACGTCTTCACCCTGGCCGGTGGCATGGCCAAGCGCCCAGTAGAGCCCGGCGAACGTCATGTCGATGGCGATCAGCGTGGCGGTCAGAAAAGCGACCTCGCCTTGTAGCAGCCCGAAACCCGAGTCGATGTAGCGCGAGAACGTATCGAGGAAGCGGTCTATGACCGTCACGTCATTCATTGTGTGGCCTCCGAGGCAAAAGCAGCCGGCGCATCGCGCCCGGTCTCAGCCTCATCGTCGACGGGGCTGTCAAAAGTCGGTGGAATCGGCGGCAGCTCCTCCAGAGCCACGTACTCTTCCGGGCCGCCGTGGCCAGCGAAGAAGCGGCGTCGATACGCCTCGGCGGCACCCCTACAGACGCCCTCGCCCACGCCCCTCCAATCCGCGGCGCACTGGGCGCGCAGCACCTTGAGCCGTACAGGGTCTGCGGCCAGGTCTTCACTGGACTGCTGACCGCAGCCCGCCAGCAGTGCAACCGAAAGCACCAGGACGTATCGCATGGCGGCCTCCGTCAGTTCCCGTAGAACTGGATAGACTGCGGCGTATACGGCGTGCCTTCGCCCAGGAAGCGTCGCCGTACTTCGCGGGCGCGCTCGCTGGCCGCCGCCTGCCGGGCCAGCTCCAACGAAGCCGCGCGGTCCTGGGTGAGCTGGAGCTGTTGCGCCTGGATGGACTGCTTGGCCTGCAGGGCCAGCAACTGGTTGGTTGCCTGCATGGCCTGCAGGGCACCGGTGGCCGATTGGCTCTGGCCCACCAGGTCAGTCAGCGCACTTTCATCCTCGCTGAGGTTCCGCGACACCTGCGCCTGCATGCGCATCGCCGTGTGCAGGCCATCGAGCGTGTGCCCCCAGCGCTCGCGCGCATCCCGATACATCTGGTCGCCGCTGACGGTGGCGGCGTATTCGTCGGGGTACAGCCGGGCGAACTCGCTGTCGAGGTTCTGCACGTCGTAGGCAAGTCCCTGGGCCTCTGCGATCAGCTGCTCACTCCTGGCCAACGACGCCCGCAGCCGATTGACGACGTTGAAGTCGAGACTGGCCAGGTTGTGCGCCTGGTTGCTGAGCATCTGCGCCTCGTTCTGCAGTTGCTGCACCTGGTTGTTGATCTGCTCCAGGGTACGAACCGCCGTCAGCGTGTTCTGCACCAAGTTGCTGGGGTCGAGCACGATGTCGCCGACACCGAACAGGGCGTGCGCCGGCTGCACGGAGGCAAGGACAAGGACACTGGCCACGGCGAGCGCGGCCAGCCTGGGTTTGAGCGAGGACTGGAGCTTCATGGCAGGTTCTCCTGTTGGCGGGAAGCGGAGAAGGATGCGGTGGATGGCGCGGACGGCAACAACTCGGCCGCCCAGTCGAGCCCGCGATGGCGCAGCCAAGCTGCGGCGAAACCCGGCACACCGGCATCGCCCAGCACGTCGTCGATGGCGCGCTGATCCTGGGGCCTAGAGGCACCCGTGAACGCGAGCGCTACCGCCCCTAGGTCGAGGTCGAACAGGCGATTGCCCTCGCGGGATTGGTAGTAGTAATCGCGCTTTGGCTGCGCGGTGGCGACGATCTCGATCTGCCGGCCATTGAGGCCGAAGCCCTCGTAGATCGCGCGGATCTGCGGCTCGGTCGCCTGCGGGTTGGGCAGGAAGATGCGGCTCGCGCAGCTCTCGATGATCGCCGGGGCGATGGTCGAGTCCTTTATGTCGGCGAGCGACTGCGTGGCGAAGATCACGCTGACATTCTTCTTGCGCAGCGTCTTGAGCCACTGGCGAATGCGCGCGGCGAACACCGGGTCGTCGAGGAACAACCAGGACTCATCAAGAATCAGCAGCGTCGGCGCGCCGTCGAAGCGTTCCTCCAGGCGCGCGAACAGATAGCCCAGCACGGCCAGCACCGCCGCCTTGCTGTGCATCAGCTCCTCCATCTCGAAGCACTGCACATCGGCCATGCCCAGATAGTCGAGGTCGGCGTCGAGCAACTTGCCGTGTGCACCGTCAAGCACATAAGGAGCCAGCGCCTGGCGCAACGCGTTCGACTGCAGCAGCACCGACAGGCCGGTGAGCGTGCGCTGCTCGACCGGTGCGCCGGCGAGGCTGCCGAGCCCCGACCAGATGGCCGCCTTCTCCTCTGGACCGACAGGCACGCCCTCGTGCAAAAGGCGCCCCTCGACCCACTCGGCCGCCCAACTGCGGCAGCCCTCCTGGTCGATGCGTGCGAGCGGCTGGAAGGCAATCGCGCCATCGGCGCCCAGGTCGTAGTGCTCCCCGCCCAACCCCAGCACCGTTGCTCGCATGGAACGCCCCATGTCGAAGGCGAAGATGCGCGATCCGGAGTAACGGCGGAACTGCAGCGCCAGCGTGGCGAGCAGGACGGACTTGCCCATGCCAGTCGGGCCGACGACCAGCGTGTGCCCCACATCGCCGATATGCGTCACCAGCCGAAACGGCGTAGCGCCTTCGGTACGGGTCACGATCAACGGCGGGCCGTCGAGGTGGGGGTTGCGCTCCGGCCCGGCCCAGACCGCCGACAATGGCATCAGGTGCGCAAGGTTTAGCGTCGAGACGATGGGCTGGCGCACATTGGCGTAGGCGTTGCCCGGAATCGACGACAGCCACGCCTCCACAGAGTTGAGGCTTTCCGGAATGGTGACGAAACCACGCCCCTGGATGACGCGCTCCACCCTGCGCAGCTTCTCGTCGGCCAGGTCGGCGTCAGCATCGAGCACCGTCACGGTCGCGGTCAGGAAGCCGAAGGCAACCTGGTCGCTGCCCAGTGCCTGTAGGGCGGCATCCGCATCGGCCGCCTTGTTGCTGGCGTCGGTATCGAGCAACGGGCTCTCCTGCTGGAATAGGGTTTCGCGCAACAGCGCCAGGATGTTCTTGCGCTTGGCGAACCATTGACGGCGCAGACGGCCGAGCTCCCCTTCCGCCTCGGCCTTGTCCAGGCAGAGAAAGCGCGTGCTCCAGCGATAGGCGAAGCCCAGCCGGTTGAGGTCATCCAGAATCCCTGGCCAGGTCGAGGTCGGGAAACCACGCACCGTCACCACGCGAAGGTGCGCGTCGCCCAGCATCGGTGCCAGACCGCCGAGCAGCGGCGTATCAGCCAGCAGCGTGTCGAGGTGGAACGGTACTTCCGGCGTGGCGATGCGGTAGCGCCGCGTCGAAATCGTCGCGTGCAGGTAGGTCAGCGTTTCGTCGTCATCGAGCCAAGAGATCTCCGGCATCACGCCCTCGAGCAGGTCGAAAATGCGTTCGGTCTCCGCGATAAAGGCAGTGAGGCGCTCGCGCCAGTCCACGCCGGCCGTCGGGGAGTTCTCGTAGAGCAGCTTCGCCGCGCGAGCGTGCGACTCTTCTGGCGGCAGGTATTGCAGCGTGAGGTGGTAGCCGCTCTCGAAGTGTTCGCCGGAGTCCTCGAACGTTGCCCGCCGCTCCTCGTCCACCAGCCACGACAGCGGCTCGGGGAAGTCCGAGTGCGGATAATCCGCCGCCGGCCGGCGCTCAGCCTCGACGAACAGCGCCCAGCCCGCGCCGAGCCGGCGCAGCGCGTTGTTCAGCCGCGCGGTGGTGGCCATCAGCTCGCCTTGCGTCGCGCTGTCCAGATCCGGCCCACGGAAGCGCGCCGTACGCTGGAACGAACCGTCCTTGTTCAGCACCACTCCGGGCACCACCAGGCCGGCCCACGGCAGCCAGTCGGCGAGCAAGGCCGGGCGCTGGCGGTATTCGGCGAGGTTCAGCATCGCGGCACCCTCCCCTCACACGTCCAGCAGCGGCTTGTGCTTGAGGTGCCTGGCGAACACCTGCATGAATTGCGGGTCGACACGCGCGCCCCACACCGCGAGCGCATGGCCGACCAGCCACAGCACCAGGCCCGGCAGCCAGAGTTGCAGGCCCAGCCCGACGGCCGCGGCCAGCGTGCCGTTGGCAATCGCCACGGTGCGCGGCGCACCACCCAGCAGGATCGGCTCCGTCAGCGAGCGGTGCAGCGGCACCTCGAAGCCCGGCAAGTCGCTGGCCGTGCTCATACGACGGCCCCGCCGGAGAAGCTGAAGAAGGACAGGAAGAACGAGGACGCGGCGAAGGCGATGCTCAAGCCGAACACGATCTGGATCAGCTTGCGAAAGCCACCCGAGGTGTCGCCGAACGCCAGCGCCAGCCCCGTGGAGATGATGATAATGACGGCCACGATGCGCGCGACTGGCCCCTGGATCGATTCGAGGATGGATTCGAGCGGGCCTTCCCAGGGCATCGAGGAGCCGGCGGCCCTCGCCGTGCCGGCCGTCATCAACATGACGACGGCCAGTAGCAGGCCGCTATGCGCGGGCGCGGCCAGGCGGCGCAAGCGCGCGAGGCACGAGGCCGGATTTACGGAAAAGCGGGAAACAGGGGCGTGTGTCTGCGTCATGGCAGTTCTCCAGGCGTGGTCGGGGACAGGAAAAATGGAGTGAGCTGATCGCCAAGCGGTTCTCCCAGCACATCCACCAGGTGGTAGCCGGCATCGTCGAAGCCGGTCACGCGAGCGATGCTCTCGATACGACGCAGGCGGCCTCGGCCGGCGATGAAGATCACCACGTTGATCGCCTCGGCGATCAGCGCACGCGGCGGATTCAAGGCCACTTCGAGCACCAGTTGCTCCAGGCGCAGCAGTGCACCCAGGGCGGAGCCGGCATGGATGGTGGCGATGCCTCCCGGGTGGCCGGTGCCCCAGACCTTGATGAGATCTAGCGCCTCGCCGCCGCGCACCTCGCCAACGACCACGCGGTCGGGGCGCAGCCGCATCGTGGCTCGCACCAACTCGCGCATGGACACCACGCCCACACGGGTGCGAAGCGGCACGTGGTCGCGCGCGGCGCATTGCAGCTCGATGGTGTCTTCGAGCACCAGCACGCGGTCGCCGGTGGCGGCGATCTCGGCGAGCAACGCATTGGCCAGCGTGGTCTTGCCGGTGCTAGTACCGCCGGCGATCAGGATGTTCTGCCGCTCGCGCACCGCGCCACGCAGGAACTCGGCCTGCGCGGTGGTCATCATCCCGTCGGCCACGTAGCGCTCCAATGGAATGACACCCACGGCGCGCTTGCGCAGCGCGAAGGCAGGCCCCGGTGCCGCCGGCGGCAGAATCCCCTCGAAGCGCTCGCCAGTTTCAGGCAGTTCGGCGCTCAGCAGCGGCTGGCCACGATGCACCTCCGCGCCGACGTGAGCCGCCACCAGGCGAATGATGCGCTCGCCGTCCGCCTCGGACAGCTCCGCGCCCAGCGGCGCACGGCCCGACGACAGGCGATCCACCCACAGCGTCCGGTCGGGGTTGAGCATGAT